>JAPPDF010000044.1 GCA_028875575.1 Acidobacteriota bacterium | reverse complement strand
GCCTTGCTGCGCTCGTAGGGCATCGTCCGCTCCATGGGATAGAACTGCATCGTCTCATCGCTCGGAGCGGACGGATCATCCAGGTCGTAACCCACCGCGCTGAAGGATCCCGTCACGACCACCCGTCCGGCTTCCACGTCCCGCGCCGCCTGCAGCACGTTGCGGGTGCCGAGGACGTTGCACTCGTACACTTCCCGGCGATGGGCGCGGTTGCCCTCGATGGTCGAGACCTTCGCCGCGCAGTGATAGACGCCCTGACAGCCATCGAGCGCGTTCCGCGTGGCATCAAGATCGCGAATGTCACCGAACGCACGTTCAACCTCAAGGCCGTCCAGGGCTTCGTTGTTGTCCTCGTATCTCAGCATCACGCGGATCCGCGCGCCGTCGTCAAGAAGCCGACGCACGAGATTCGCTCCCACATGCCCGGCCGAGCCGGTGACCAGAACGGGCTCCGCCGATCGATCAGCCACAGTCCTGGATTCTGTCGTCATGTGAGTGTGAACGATCAGCCGTGCTCGTATTTAGCGGCGATCAAGTCATCGGTGGAGTTCATGATCTCGGATAACGCGGACCAGTCTCGTCCAACGACAGAGCAGGCCAAAGCCGCGGGCCGGCTCGACCACCGCCTCAAGACGCTGCTCTACCCGCCGCTGCTGGTCGTGGACGAGATCGGCTACCTGCCGGTGACCCAGAGCGGCGCGGTCCTGTTCTTCCAGCTCATCAACCGGCGCTACGGGAACGCCTCGACAGGAATATGTTTTTTAGACTTACTAAACTTGGATGATTTAGGTGTGAAGAGTTAAGCAGCGTGCATGAATTTATGGTGAAATTCCCGCGCCCCAGGAATTCTTTGGACAGTGAATCGAGAACTTGTATACGAAGCGACAGGGAAGGAGGGTCACGCTATGTCCAGAGGAAGGAATGGAGGTGCCGGGGGCGCGAAGGGAGCCCGGAGGGCGACCGGAGCGGCCCCAGCGGCCGGTGGTCGGGGGAAGGGCCGCCACACTGACGCGCTGGCGGGAAGCGTTACTTGAGGGAGGCGTGTCGGGGTTGAAGATCCGAGCCACCGACGTGGTGGACGAGGAGCGCAAGACGCTGAAGTCGGCCGTGGCCAACCTGGTGGTGGACAACGAACTGCTGCGGCAACGGACTCGGCAGATGGAGGAAGAAAAGCCTTTTCTACGGTGGAGGTCGAAGCCATGAGCCGGACCCCCTCGCCCTCCACCGGAAAGCCCTATGGTCTGGCCCGCGTGGCGGCAGTGAGGGACCTGCCATGCTCGACCTATTATTCCCGGCGTCATCGACGGGCTTACCCCATCGAGTTCCGCAAGCGGGGGCCGCGAACGGCCTGGAGCGATGAGGCGCTTAGTGAGCGGATCCGGGAGCAGATCGCCGCTTCAACGTTTCGTGGGGAAGGTCACCGCAAGGTGTGGGCACGCCTGCGGGTCGCGGGAGTGCGGACCTCCAAGGCCCGGGTGCTGCGCCTGCTGCGGCAGGCCCAGTTGCTGGCGCCCCAGCGGCAAGCTGAGCCTGCGGTGGACAATCCCCATAGCGGAACCATCACCACCGATCGTCCCAACCGGAAGTGGGGCATCGACGCCACGGCAACAATCATCCTCGAGGACGGCCAGGTGACGGTCTTCGCCGCGGTGGATCATTGCACGGCCGAGTGCGTGGGCATTCATGCCGTCAAGCGCACCACCCGCTTCGAGCCCTTGAAACCCCTTCGCCAGGGCGTCCATGAACACTTCGGAGGGTTTCAGGCCGGCGCCGCCCGCGGCTCCAACTCCGCCACCATCATGCCTCGCAGTTCATGAGCGACGACTTCCAGAACGAACCGGCCTTCCTGGGGATCGAGTCTTCGCCGGCATTCGTTCGCGAGCCGGAAGGCAACGGCTGTATTGAACGTTTCTTCAGGACGCTCAAGGAGCAACTGCTGTGGGCCCGGCACTTCCAGTCCATACCGGAACTGGTTCGGGCTTTGGAAGAGTCTCGCGCTCTCTACAACCAGCACTGGTTGATTGAGCGTCTGGGATTCGAGCCTCCGGTTCAGGCAAGACAACGCCTTGCCTTGCAACCGGCTGCTTGAGTTTGGTGCGTTTTATCTGTCCAATAAATCGGGGGCGGTACACTAAGCGTTGCCCGGTTCTTCCCTTCAAAAAAAGGGGTCTGGAAAATCCAGACCCCTTTCAGGTACGGCACCTTCGTGCCAACCGGCGGATTCAGGCGGTGGCTTTCAGCTTTCTGCCGCCGAGCGCCTTCACCTCGATCTTCTTGGGCAGGGCGGCCGGAACCAGGGGCACCGTGACTTCCAGGACCCCGTTGTGGAAGGACGCTTCGATCCTTTCCAGGTCGGTTCCCTTGGGCAAGAGCAGCGTCTGCTCATAGCTGCCGTAAGAGAAGCCCCGCACGCGCCAGTCGTCCTGCTTGACGTCGCCCGGCTCCTTCCGCTCCACCTGCACCGTCAGCCTTCCGTCAACCACCGAGAGATCGACATCCGCGGGATCCACGCCCGGCAGAGCCAGCCGGTAGACGTGGCTTCCGTCCCTCTCGAAGGCGTCGAGCTCCGGACGAAAGGCTCTGAAGCTCGGCAGGAGCCGGATGTCCCGGTTCCAGGCATCGTTGAAGAATCGATCCACCTGCCGATCGAATGAGGGAAAGTCGTTAAACAGCCTTCTTGAAAGTGCTAACATTTGGAAACCTCCTGATTTTGGGTTTTGTTACTCCGGTCCTGATTGTGACCTCACAACTACGTTTCACTGAATATGTAAGATCGCGGCCTTGGCCTGTCAAAGAGCCGGATGCATTTATGCAAGGAATCCGGCCACCTCACCCGGGTCGATGGCCCCGGATGAGCCGCAAGGCTCCAGAAGTAATCCATTAGGGTGTTCGGGAAATTCCCGGCAGAACACGGAGGAGTGCAATGGTGTGGAGAACGCTTCCAGCGCTGGTTGTCGCCTTGATTCTTCTACAGCAGTCGCAGGCCGGAAACTGGCCGCAATGGAGGGGCCCCACGCTGGACGGCATCAGCCCCGAGAAAGCCTTGCCCGTCTCCTGGGACAGGCAGACCAACATCACCTGGGAGCTGGTATTGCCCGAATTCAGCGGTTCCACCCCCATAGTCTGGGGCGATTCCGTTTTTCTCAATGTGGCTGACGGCACCGACCTCTACCTGTGGTGCGTCGACCGCGAAAAGGGTGAGCTGAAGTGGAAGAGGAGCCTGGGTCAGGGAAACGTCAAAATGCGCAAGCAGAACATGTCCTCCCCTTCCCCGGTCACCGACGGACATTCGATCTTTGTCATGACCGGAACCGGCATCCTCAAGGGATTTTCCCTGGACGGAGAGCTACTATGGGCCCGCGACATCCAGCAGGACTACGGAGCGTTCGGACTGAACCACGGCTACGCCTCCTCTCCGCTGCTGCACAAGGGCGACCTCTTCATCCAGGTCCTCCACGGAATGAAGACCGACGATCCCTCCTACGTCCTGCGAGTCGACGGCGACAACGGCAAGACCTTATGGAAGGTGGAACGGCCCACCGACGCCATCCATGAATCGCCCGATTCCTACACCACTCCGACCCTGGCCCCCGCCCCCAAGGGCCTGGAACTGGTGATCACCGGGGGAGACAGCGCCACCGGCCATGACCTGAAAACGGGACGGGAGCTATGGCGGGTGAACGGGTTCAATCCCACCAACAACCGTTACTTTCGGGTGGTTGCCTCGCCGGTGGTGGCCGCCGGCCTGGTCTATGTGCCCACCCGGGTGAAGCCCTTGATGGCCCTTCGACCGGGCGGCCGCGGAGACGTCAGCCAGAGCCATCGCGTCTGGTCGTTCCAGAACGGCCCCGACGTTCCCACTCCGGTCTCCGACGGCACCTACTTCTACTCCGTCGGCGACAAGGGGATCATGTGGTGCCTGGATGCCAGGAGCGGAAAGCAGATCTGGGGAGGGCAGCGGCTCAGACCGGGAACCTACAGCTCCTCGCCGGTGTTGGCCGACGGCAAGATCTACGTGAGCAACGAGGACGGGGTGACGAGCGTGGTCGAGGCGGGGCCCGAATTCAAGATCCTGGCCGAAAACCCGCTGGACGACTACTGCCTCAGTTCTCCGGCCATTTCCGACGGCCAGATCTTCATCAGGACGGCCGAGCGCCTCTTCTGCATCGGGAAGCGCCGCCGCTGAACTCAGCAGCTATTCTCCCAAGGGACCTGGCCTGCCCGGCCGAGGGAAACAGCCGTTACTCCCATCGCTTGGCGTGGGCGACAAAGTCGAAGTCCACGTACTCCTTCCAGCGCTCTATCAGCCGGAGGGTACAGGGACCCGGCCTGCCGTCTCCGATCGACTGGCCATTGAAACGGGTGACCGGCATCATGCACAGCGAGGTGGAAGTCATGAAGGCCTCGTCGGCGGTGGTTGCGTGGTAGGGCTGGATATCGGTCTCCCTGACGGTCATGTCCAGCCCCCGGGCCAGCTCGATGGTGGTCAGCCGGCTCACCCCCTGCAGGATGTTCCGCTCGCTGGGGGTATACACCTCTCCTCGATTCACCACGAAGAAATTCCAGCCCGTACCCTCGGCCAGGTTTCCCTGGTGGTCCAGCATCAGGGGGAGGGCATCGGGATCGACCAGCCGGGCCTCGGCGTCGGCCAGTGAAAAGTGCAGGCGGCTGCGATACTTGATCTTGGGATCGATGGTCAGCGGATGCATGTGGCGGGTCGGTGGCGTCACTACGTGCAGTCCCTTGTCGTAGTAGGCCGCCTTTGCCTTGAGGCCCGTAGACAGAGGATAGAAATACATCACGAAGGTCGTCTCGGTGGGGGGCAGCACCAGCCCCATTCGACCGCGGCTGACCAGGTGCCCCACGCCGCCTTCGTCACCGTCTTCCAGGGTCGGCAGGTTGTCCTCCAGGAACTTCCGGGTCACCCGATCCAGTTCCTCCGTCGTCATGCCGAGGGTCATCCTGGCCGCCTTGATGGAGCGCAGCAGGCGGTCACGGTGTTCCGGCCAGCGAAACAGCTTGTGATGGAAGGTTCGGGCCGTCTCGATCACGGAATCCCCAATCAGGACCGCGCTGTCGAAAATCGAAATCCTGGCTTCCTCTTCCGGAACCATTTCCCCGTTGACGTAGACTTGCCTCTGCTTCATCTCACCCTCCCATGATTATCTGAATCCATCCGGAGCACTCCTCGAAGAAGGCCGGCGGTCCGGTAGCCCGCCGGCGGCATCCAACGACCGGTATGAAACCCTGTCCGCGGTTGACTCGGGTCCTCCGGTCTCCTAAAATTCCGCCGGTGGCAGCCCCGAGCCACTAGCAATAGTACGACAGTCCTCCGGCAGTTGCACCATGTCCGGTGCTCACGTCCACAAAAAGTGGGGCCGCCTTCAGGAATCCAGAACCGTGCGCATTCTGTTGACCGGCTCCAGCGGTCGAGTGGGCCGCAATCTCCTGCCGGACGGCCTGGCCGCTCGCCACCAGGTCACGGCCTTCGACTGGGCGCCGCCCCCGACCCGGCTGGACAATGTCCGCTACGTGGCCGGCAGCATCCTGGACCGCAAGGATCTTTCCGATGCCATGCAGGGGGCCGAGGCCGTCATCCACCTGGCCGCCATCCCCTACGACATTCCCCCCTTGCACCAGGTGTTCAATATCAATGTGCAGGGAACCTACCATGCGCTGGAGTTGGCGGTCGAGCATGGGGTACGCCACTTTTTGCACGCCTCCAGCCTGATGGCCTACGGCTTCGGCCGCAACGCCGAGGCGCAATACCTGCCCATCGACGAGGACCACCCGGCGGCCTCCCACGACACCTACGGGGTCGGCAAGCTCCTGACCGAGTCCCTCTGCCGGGCCTTCACCGACAAGTTCGGCCTGCGCACCCTCTGCTTTCGCCTGACCCACTTCACGGCATTCCTTCGCCACTACGGAGACCAATTCCCCTACGACGACGACTCGGGAATCCAGGGATTGCACGAGTACATCGAATCCCGGGACCTGGTGGAGTTGCTGGAGGCGGCACTGGCTTCCGAGAGGGTCCTGCACGACGTGTTCCTGGCCTCGGGCCCCGATTCCGGCCACGTCCTGCCCACACCGGAGGTCATCCGGAAGTATCATCCCAAGGCGGAATTGCGCTACCGCAATCTGGAACCGGAATCCCCCTTCATCTCCATGGAAAAGAGTCGCCGGCTGTTGGGCTTCACTCCCAGCCGCAGTTGGAGAGAATACGGATTGACCGAGGAGGGATTGGTCAACCGGCCGTCCTCGTCCGAGTGAACCCGGGGAGCGCCACGAGCTTGCCCGGCAAGACGCCAGGCCTCATCCGGAGTTCCCCGATTCAGCCGCCTTGAAGACGGCCGCAGGTTCCAATACAATGAGGCGACTGACCGTACCATCGGCGGCCCCTCTCTCTCACTCCACCGCCATCCCCGATTCGATCATTCAACCATGAGCCGACTCCTGATCGTCTCCAACCGACTGCCTATCACGGTGAAGTCGGAGCAGGGCAAGATCCGGGTAAGCGAATCCATCGGAGGTCTGGCCACCGGTCTTCGCGGCCCTCACCAATCGGGCGAGTCCCTCTGGGTGGGTTGGCCCGGCGAGGTCTCGAGCCAGGAGGGCCAGCGGTCCCATCTGGAAAAGGAGCTGGCGGACCTCCGTGCGGTGCCGGTCTATCTCACCCAGAGCGAGATCAACCGTTACTACGAGGCCTTCTCCAATGGCGTGCTCTGGCCTCTGTTCCACTACCAGACAGACCTGATTCAACGGGACGCCTGGCGGCACTGGGAGACCTACCGGGAAGTCAACCGGCACTTCGCCGAAGTTGTCGCCCGGGAATACCGAACCGGCGACCTGGTTTGGGTGCACGACTACCAGCTCACCCTGGTGCCGGCCATGCTGCGGCGCATGCTTCCCCAAGCCAGAATCGGATTCTTCCTGCACATCCCCTTCCCTTCCTCCGAAGTCTTCCGGATCCTCCCGTGGCGCAGCCAGATGCTGGAGGGCATCCTGGGAGCCGATTTGATCGGATTCCACACCTTCTCCTACCTGCGGCATTTTGCGCGGGCCATTTCGCTGGTTCTGGGAGTGGAATCCCAGGGCGAAATGCTGACCTTCGAGGAACGGAAGATCCTCATGGGAGTCTTCCCCATTGGCGTCGATGCCGCCGAGTTCGGCCGGCTGGCCGACCAGGAATCGGTGCTGGCCAAGGTGGAAGCCGTGCGACAGGAGTGCGGAGGGCGCAAGCTGATCCTGGGGGTGGACCGTCTCGACTACACCAAGGGACTGCCGCGGCGCATGCTGGCCATGGATCGATTGCTGGAGAGGGAATCCGGGTTGAGGGACAAGGTGCGCATGATTCAGATCGTGGTGCCCTCTCGCACCAGGGTCGACTCCTACGAGCAATACCGCCAGAGCCTGGACGAGCTGGTGGGCCGCATCAATGGCGCCCATGCGACCGTAAACTCGGTGCCCATACACTACCTCTACCGCTCCATACCCCAATCCGAGCTGGTCGCACTCTACCGCTCGGCCGACCTGATGCTGGTCACTCCCTTGCGGGACGGAATGAACCTGGTGGCCAAGGAGTTCGTGGCCTCCCGCACCGATGAAGACGGGATCCTGATGCTGAGCGAATTTGCCGGGGCTGCCGAAGAGCTGCGGGAAGCCGTATCCGTCAACCCCTACGACATCGATGGAGTAGCCAGCACCATCAGCAACAGCCTTTCGCTTCCGGAGGAAGAACGGCGGGCTCGCATGCGGGTATTGCGCAGCCGCGTTCTGACCTACGACTGCTACCACTGGGCGAACAGTTTCATCAAGGCTCTTGAAACCACTCCCGGAGTCACCACCCAACCCCTGGAAGCCCAATCCGCCCACGCCAGGATGGAGGCAATGCTGGAGAAGCTGGGTGGTTCCGACCGCTTGCTGCTGTTGCTGGACTACGACGGCACGCTGGTGCCCCTGGCCAGCTCACCCCAATTGGCAGTTCCCGACCCCGAGGTAAAGAAGCTGCTCCGGGCCCTGGCGGCGCGGCCGGGCACCGACGTTCACATTGTCAGCGGCCGTCCGGCCCCCGTCCTGGAAAGCTGGCTGGGTGGAATGCCCATCGGACTGCACGCGGAGCACGGCTTCTGGTCCCGCCCGAAACCGGGAGGCCCCTGGCAGCGCAACAGCCCGGACGACTCCAAGTGGAAAGAGGTCATTCTTCCCATTCTGGAGCAGTTCGCCTCCTGGACTCCGGGCTCTCTGATCGAGCGGAAGAGCGCGGGACTGGCCTGGCATTACCGGATGGCCGATCCCGAGCTGGGCAAAGCCCATGCCCGGGATCTCCAACATCGGATGGGTAGGGTCTTACCGGGTCTGTCCGCCGAGATGGTGATGGGTCACAAAGTTGTGGAGGTGCGGGCCCGGGGCATTCACAAGGGCATGGTGGTCCCCGCGCTGACAAAGGCGGGAGAAGGAGACCGGGCCATCGTGGCGGTGGGAGACGACCGGTCCGACGAAGAACTGTTCGCGGCTCTGCCGCCCGGGAGCTTTACCATCCACGTCGGTTCCGGCGAGAGCCGGGCCGGCCACCGACTGCCCGATCCGGCCGCGGTCCGGGATTTCCTCTCTCGGCTGCTCGAAGCTTAACCCTGCCGACAATCGCTCCCAGGATCCCGGGGCTGAGGCTACCAATCAGTTGCCAAGGCGCCTGCAGCCTACCGACCCGATGTGAACACGTCCAGCATGGGAACCGGACCGCCGCTGGTGACCACCGTCGGCATCACCCCGTTCCACTTTTCCACGGCAGATCTCTGAACCTCGATTTGCCGCAACTGTATCAACTCGGTGGTCACCTGAGCTCTTTGGAGTTCCAGTCCCTTGGCTTCGGCCCGAGCCTGCTCGATCTGCTGCTTGGCCTCGAACTCGACCCGCCGAAGCGCGTTCTCGGCTTCCAGAGCCTGTTGGACGGCCGTCACCTTGGCCTCGATGGCCTGCTGGAAGGCGTTCGAAAACTGGAAATCGGTGATCGACACCTGAACAACGTCCAGACCGCGCGGCTTCAATCGATCGGCCAGCAATTCCTGCAAGGCGGTCTTCACCGCCGGGCGCTGGGTGATGAGTTCTTCGGCATTGTAGTTGGCCGTGGTCGATTTCACGGCTTCCTGGATAAAGGGCTGAATCACCAGGCTTTCGTAGTTCCGCCGCAGGGTGCGATAGACCTCCGCGACCTCGGCGGGCATCAGCTGGTAGTTCAAGGTGACTTCGGTGGTCACCACCTGCAGATCCTTGCTGGAGGAGGTAGCGGGCGCGGTGTACTTGTGAATCTGCGTGGACATCAGCGCCACGTCCTCGATGAAGGGGACTTTGAAGTAGAGCCCCTCATCCAGGATCTTCCCGGTCGGAGCCTCGAATCGCAGCAGAACCCCCCGCTGCCCGGCGCCTACGGTTCCGAAAGCTCCCGAGACTACGATCAAGGCGACTATCACCACCACTCCCATTGAGACGATCCTTCCAAAATTAGCTGGCATTCGAAATTCCTCCCGTGCATATCTTGCCATTGTGATCTCCTATCCGTTTCGGAAATTGCTCCTGCTGTTTCACAAACCCATTCTACTTGAGCCGGGGTAGAAGCACATGTTTTTCAGGAAAGGCCGGATCGCCTATAATCAGGCGGCCGGGTGGTTAGGGCCGGACCAGCGTCCCTGTCCACTGCCCGGCCAGGCCATGCACCGGGAGCCTGGCTCGACCCCAGTCTTCCCGGAATCGCACAGCTTTCTTACTCTTTTTCCTGACGCTCGGAGACCCGATCCATGCCAACATTCAGCCCACAAGTGCTTCGCGATATTGGAAACCAGCTCTTTCAGACGGCCGGCTGCCGAGAAGAAGACAGTCGCGCCGTGGTGGACCACATCGTGGAGTCGAATCTATTTGGCCACCCCTCCCATGGAGTGATGCGATACGCGGAATACCTTTGCGCCCTGCGAGAGGGTCGTTTCAAGCCCCAAGCCACTCCTGAAGTCGTTACCGATCACCCATGCACGGCCGTTGTGGACGCCAACGGAGCCCTGGGGCAGATCGGAGCCAACTTCGCCACCCGCCTGGCCATCGACAAGGCTCGAAGGCAGGGCATGGCGGCGGTCGGCCTGCGCAACACCAGCCACATCGGGCGGATAGGGGCCTACCCGCTGCAGATCGCCAGAGAGGGCCTGATTGGTTTCATTTTCACCAACGCGGGCCGCTTGGGCTATCAAATCGCTCCCTTCGGCGGCATTGACGGGCGGCTCAGCACCAACCCTCTGGCCTTCGCCGCGCCGCGCCGCCAGGCCGATCCGATCCTCATCGACATGACCACCTCCATGGCGGCCGAGGGCAAGATACGGGTCGCCATGAATCAGGGCAAGCAACTGCCCGAGGGATGGATCATCGACTCGGAGGGGCGGCCCACGACCGACCCCCACAAGTTCAAGGGCGATCCGCCGGGAGCGATTCTGCCTCTCGGAGGGCCGGTCGGCCACAAGGGCTACGGCCTCAGCATCATGGTGGAAATCCTGGGCGGGGCCCTCAGCGGGGAGGGATGCGCGGCCGGGGAACGCACCATGTCCAGCAACGGCGTCCTGATAACCGCCTACCGCATTGAGGACTTTTGCGACCTGGACCACTATTACGACGAAGTCGACTCCCTGATCGCACACGTCAAGTCCAGCCGCCTGGCCGAGGGCTTCAGTGAAATCCTGGCCCCCGGCGAACCCGAGTTTCGCAGCGCCCGGCGCAAACAGGCGGAGGGCATCACCGTGGACGACAACACCTGGGCTCAAATCTGCGAAGAGGCCCGGTGGCTGGGGCTCTCTCCCGAAGACTGGCCAGGACCATCCAGTTGAACCGGTAACGTCGCTTTCCGGTATACTAGATTGAGTCGAGAAACAATGACCGGAGAGGCGATAGTCCCCGAAACCGGGCCCCGGTCGAGTCACAGCCATGCGGCGTATCTACCTTGACAACAACGCGACCACCCGGGTGGCCCCGGAGGTGCTGGAAGCCATGCTGCCCTGCTACGGGGAACTCTTCGGCAACCCCTCCAGCGTTCATGGGTATGGGCAGGAGGCCAAGGAGGCCCTGGACCTGGCGCGGGAACAGGTGGCTGACCTGCTGAACTCGGAACCCAACGAAATCGTGTTCACCGCCGGCGGTACCGAAAGCGACAACCTGGCCATCCGGGGAGTGATGGAAGCGGCCCCGGGAACCTCCAGGCACCTGGTGACCTCGCAAATCGAGCACCATGCCGTGATCCACACCTGCCAGAATCTCGAGAAGCGGGGAGTCAAGGTCACCTACCTGCCCGTGGGACGGGAAGGCGTGGTGGATGCCGAGCAGGTCGCCCGAGCCGTGCGTGCGGACACCCGGCTGATCTCCATCATGGTTGCCAACAACGAGACAGGCGCCTTGCAGCCGGTCCACCGGATCGGCGAGATTGCCAGGGAGCGGGGTGTGGTCTTCCACTCGGATGCCGTTCAGGCAGCCGGCAAGATTCCACTGGACACGGCCGAGCTCGGCGTCGACCTGCTCACCATCAGCGCCCACAAGTTCCATGGTCCCAAGGGGGTGGGAGCTCTCTTCGTGAGAAAGGGAACACGTCTGCGGCCCCTTTTTTATGGCGGGGGTCACGAAAGAAACCGCCGGGCGGGAACCGAGAACGTGCCGCAGATCGTCGGTCTGGGTCGTGCTGCCGAATTGGCCCGGAAGTCCATGGAGCGGGAAGGCGATCGGATCGGCCAGTTAAGGGATTGGTTCGAGCAGGAGGTGCAGCGCCGAATCCCCAAGGTCTCGGTCAACGGCCGCGCCGATTCCAGGCTGTGCAACACTTCCAACCTGCGCTTTGCCGGCGCCGAGGCCGAGGGTTTGATCATCAATCTGGATCTGGCGGGAGTGGCCTGTTCCACGGGGTCCGCCTGTTCCTCCGGGGCCATCGAGCCTTCCCATGTATTGACGGCCATGGGCCTTTCACCGGCCGAGGCCTTCGAGTGCCTCCGCTTCAGCTTGTCCAAGGACACCAGCCGGGAGGACCTGGGCCGGGTGCTGGACCTGCTGCCCGATCTGGTCGCCCGGCAACGGGAGATGTCTTCTCCTGAAAAACATGCCTATTCCATGATCTCCTGACCCGGCCCCGAACGGGCCGGAGTCGTGCCGGTCCGGTAGAACCGCTTCCCCATCATCACGTGTCGCGCGAACGGAGGTCGAACCGACACCGGCCCCTGGTAAGTGGTAGTCAGTATGTCAGAGAAAATTGTCATTGCCATGAGCGGCGGGGTGGACAGCTCCACCGCCGCCGCCCTGCTCAAGGATCAGGGCCGGGACGTGGTGGGTCTCTCCATGCAGCTATGGGACTATACCCGGCGCGAAACCGGTGACGACGAGGCCTGGGAGCGAAAGAACTCGGGAACCTGCTGCTCGCTCGACGACATCCATGACGCCCGGCGTGTGGCCCGCTTCCTCGACATTCCCTTTTACGTGGTCAACTTCGAGCGGGCTTTCGAGCAGGAGGTGGTGCGTCCCTTCGTGGAGAGCTACCTCAGCGGGGAGACTCCCATACCTTGCACCCGTTGCAACACGCTCATGAAGTTCGACCGGCTGCTGGCGCGGGCCACCCAGATCGGCGCCGACCGGATCGCCACCGGCCATTACGCCCGCATCCGCCACAACCCCCGGACCGGTCGCTACGAGCTTCTCCGCGCCGTCGACCGAAGCAAGGACCAGTCCTTTTTCCTGTTCGACCTGACCCAGGCCCAGTTGAGCCGCATGCTCTTCCCCCTGGGCGGGTTGACCAAGGCCGAGGTGCGCGGCATTGCCGAAACCCATGGCCTGCCCATCGCCGACAAGCCGGAAAGCCAGGAGATCTGCTTCATTCCCACCAAGGACACCGGACGGTTCGTGGAGCGGTATCTGGAAAAGATGCGGACGTCGACTGCCGGATCGAACGGCTCGAAGCAGGACCCGGGGACCGACTCCGCCTCCTCGGACAGTACGGGGCCCGGTCCAATCGTGAACCGGCAGGGAGAGTTCATGGGCGAGCACCCCGGAATCCACCATTTCACCATCGGCCAGCGGAAAGGCCTGGGAGTGGCAACCGGGGAGCGGCTCTACGTCATCGAGACCGACCCCCGCCACAATCGGGTGGTGGTGGGCCCGGACCGCGATCTGCTCCGGTCCGGCCTGATCGCCTCCGGCGTCAACTGGATCACCATCGAGAAGTGCACCGGGGCGCTGCGGGTTCAGGCCCAGATTCGCAGCCGGCACCAGGCAGCCGAGGCAACCCTGTCGGCTCGGGAGGACGGATCGGTGGAGGTCCGCTTCGACCAACCTCAGCGGGCCGTGACCCCGGGGCAGGCCGTGGTCTTCTACCAGGACGAGCTGGTGGTGGGCGGCGGCTGGATTCGGGAAGGGCTGTAGCCCGCATTTCGCCGGACCAACCGAAACCCTCCGCCCCTCCGCGACCGGGGTTGCCTTCACCCGCCGGTATAACTGTGACCTGACTCGATGAAGACAGGATTTCTCTGGGACGAACTCTTCCTGAAGCACGATACCGGGCTGGCCCATCCGGAGAGCAAGGAGCGCCTGCTCTCCATCCGGCGGGGGCTGGACACCTATCCCCACCTCAAGGACCTCAAGCGCCTGGGCCTGAGACCGGCCACCGAGGCGGAGCTCCGCCTGGTCCACCCCGCCGCCCACATACGCACCATTCAGCGCAGCTCCGGCAGACCCTTCGCCTATCTCGATCCCGACACGGCCGTCTGCGAAGCCAGCTACGAGGTGGCCATCCATGCGGTGGGCGGAATCCTCCAGATGATCGAGTCCCTGATGTCGGGCGAGATCGACAACGGCTTTGCGTTTGTGCGGCCGCCCGGTCACCACGCCGAACCCGAACGGGCCATGGGTTTCTGCCTCTTCGGAAACGTGGCCCTGGGCGCCGCTTTCGCTCTGAAACGATTCGGGCTGGAACGGATCCTGGTTGTCGATTTCGATGTCCATCACGGCAACGGCACTCAAAAGACCTTTTACAATCGCCAGGACGTGCTGTTCATCTCTACCCATCAGTTTCCCCTATTCCCAGGAACCGGAGCCTTCCCGGAGACCGGCAGCGGTTCCGGTAAGGGCTTCACCCTCAACTTTCCGCTTCCCGCCGGAACCGGAGACGTCACCTACGGCCTGCTGTTCGACAAGATCATCCTTCCGGTCGCCAAGGCCTACCGGCCTCAATTGATGCTGGTGTCGGCCGGCTTCGACGCCTACGTGGAAGACCCCCTGGCCGGCATGCGTGTCACTCCGAACGGATTTGCCTCCATGGCCCGCTACCTCAAGGTCCTGGCCGACACGGTCTGTCAGGGAAGGATGGTCCTGGTACTGGAGGGCGGCTACCACCTCGCGGGATTGCGGGATAGTGTGCTACGGGTGCTGGACCAGCTCCGAGGGCACCCGGGACCCAATCCGTCCTCGGGCCGCTCCGACCTGTTTGAGGCCGTCCTGACCAGGGCCCGGACGCATTTCGGGGACCACTGGAAGTTCTGACCATGAGCGGGCAACGATGCCGCTTGCGCCGCTCGGATCACCTCCTCTATAATTCAATCAGTTGGAACCAGCTAGCCAGGGGGTCCCCATGATGAGGCATTTCGGCATCGCTCTTGTCATCCTTGCCCTTCTCCCCCATCTCGCCATCGCAGAGGACGAGTCCTCCCAACTCAACACCCCGGCTCGCCGCGAGCTGGTTCGGGCGCTCGCCAGTGAGTACGCCACCCTGAAGGTCTCTCTACCTATCAACAAAAGGGGTCTCATCGTAGACGACACCGGCGAGTTCGACTGGGAAAAACACGAATTGTCCCTGCTTCGAAGCGGCCAGTTCATCACTTCCGGCATCAGGGTCCAGATCACCAAGATCAGCTTCGACAAGAAAAAGTTGCGCTTCGAGCTCAACGGCGGTGGCAGGAAGCTGAAGAGGCGCATACTGGAACGGATCTACGCGGGTACGGCAACCTCGGTGACACCGTTGGCCAGACCCTCGGATGCCTCCAACCCCAAGGGGTCCTACGTCACCATCAAGTTCGATGAGTTCGTTCCCGACCTGACGCCCGATGAAGTCAAGTCCATCCTGGCCACGGTGCTGGATTTCAGCAAGAAGAGCTCGACCAAGAGCTTCATGGAAGCCCAGCCCGAAGAGTTCAAGGAAGCCATCCGCAACAAGCGGGCGGCTGTGGGCATGGACAAGGACACGGTGCTGGCCTCAATGGGCCAGCCGCTGCGGAGGGTGTGGGAAACCAAGGGAGAGACGGTGGTGGAGGAGTGGATTTACGGAGAGAGGCCCTACAAGGTGATCTTCGTGGAGTTCCACGAGGGAATCGTGGTCAGCGTCAAGGAATACTAAGGCACCATCCCACCCACCCTGGTGCTACCCTTCAGAATTTCCTGATCTGTCGCAATGCTTCGTAGACGACGACGGCAACGGCGTTGCTCAAATTGAGACTCCGAGCCTTGTCGCCCCACATCGGAATCTTGAGGGATCGGTGCGGCTGTTTCTCGATCAGCTCCCGCGGCAATCCCCGGGTTTCACATCCGAACACCAGGTAGTCCTCCCACCGGTAGCTGGCCTCGGTGTAGAGTCGGGTGGCCTTGCTGGAGAGATAGTAAAAGCGGGCGCCGGGAGCCTGTTCCTGCAACTCCGCCAGGGAGTCGTGGCGCGTTACATCGAGGGACGGCCAGTAGTCCAATCCGGCCCGCTTCAAGTGATGGTCCGAGAGCGAGAATCCCAGGGGACCTACCAGGTGGAGCTGACACTGGGTGAGGACGCAGAGCCGGCCGATGTTTCCCGTGTTCTGAGGAATTTCGGGCTCCACCAGGACTACATGCATCTGCTCGCCCGCATTTCTCACCAGGGGGCGTGATCATGGCGCAGGAATTTTCCCTTCAGCGCGTGCTCGCGACCGAAGAGCGTA
>JAPPDF010000043.1 GCA_028875575.1 Acidobacteriota bacterium | reverse complement strand
GATTATCCGCCAAAGGTCCTTCTCAGAACGGTACAGGAGTCGGTGAGACAAGGGCTCCGCCCGCAGTCGAACCGGTGGGGGGGACGGAATGAGCAAGGTCGTCAGATAGGACGCCCCGCTCGCAGTCGAACCAGAGGGGGCCAACGCCGACCTCACACAGAGAAACGCAGGCTTGTCTGAAACCACCCGGTTTCATCCTGTATGATCCGCCCCGTCGTCTGGGGCGGGGGCAGGGGCCAACCACCAACCCCTAACAATAGGCCGCGGCCGTCAGGGCATAGACCCGGGCCACGCGGACAAGTTCGTCGAGCGTGACCGTCTCGCTGACGGTGTGGGCGCCGTGAGCCAGGGGGCCGTGGGTCAAGGCGGGAATGCCGGCCCGGTTGCAGAAGGCGTTGCCGTCGTCCACAAAGGGCTTGCCTCCGAGGGGCAGGGGCTTTCCGGCGGCGGCCGTGTGGGCCGACTGAAGCGCCGAAACCAGGGGATCGGCGGGGTCGATGCGAAAGGCTTCGGCCATGAAGAGGTAGTTGGCCGAGATTCGGGTCCGGGTTTCACGCGCCAAGTCCTGCAATCGCCGGTGAAAGTCGGCCTCCACCTGCTCGCCCGAGCCCGGAGTCACCCAGCGCCGGATGCCGTTGAGGCGGCATTCCCGGGGGGACTGGTTATAGATCTCGCCCGCCTGGATCTTGCCGATGAAGACCGAGTCGTTCCCGGCGTAGAGATCCCGCTGTTGCTCCAGCTCCTGATGCCAGCGGGCAAAGCGGGCGGCCAGCTCCACCCCGGTCCCCAGCACGTCGGGCAATCCCTCCGGGCGCAGCACCTCGTGCACCGGCGGTTCCTCCCGGCTGACGGTGATTTCGAAGATGCCCGACCCCCGTCCTGCCAGGGGCAGCCGATCCCCCAGGTACTCCGGAAGCAGTACTCCGTCTCCCGTGTAGCCGGCATCGATCAGGGCTCGCACCTGGCGGCCGTCCCCCCAGGGGCCCTCGTGGTGGTCGTGGGCGGTCAGCAGGATGCCTCCGCCCGACAGGGCTCCGGTTTCCCGGAGGACCCGCAGAGCCTCCACGAAGGCGGCAATGCCCCCTTTCATATCGGAGGCGCCGGAGCCGTGCAGCACGCCCTGCTCGAAGCGGGGAGGCACAAAGGGCAGGTGGACCGTATCCAGGTGTCCGTCGAACTGCAGGGTGCGGCCGGGCTTGCCGCTGTCGAGACGCGTGACCACCGCCGGGGAATCGGGCCAATCGGCGACCGGGCGTTCCACCTTGAATCCCTCCTCCCCAAGAATGGCGGCAAGTCGGTCGGCCGCGGCGCCGGCGCTCCGGGTGCGGCTGGGCACCTCCACCAGGGCCGTGGCCGTCTGCAGGAGGCGCTCCGGATTGACGGACGCCAGTAGCGTCTCGGTTATTGAGGAGGGCAGGGTGTTAGGGGCCATATTCTTTTCTTCGTGTCCCTTCGTGGAAATCTTGTTTGTATGAACTTTCGGCATAATTTGTAGCGGGACAGGTCATCTTGCCGGCAGTCCTGAGGTTCTGCGTTTGTCAATATCGGGTGCGTCCTGGTGAAAAAGGCTGTCTAACCACAAAAAGCACAAAAGGCACAAATTGTGTTTTTGTGCCTTTTGTGGCCATTCCGGGCAAACGTTCCGCTGGCGAATATTGCAAGAGGCTCGTATTTCATTCCGTTTGGTGGATTGACGGCCCCCAGCGGCTATTCCGGCCGGAACTCCCCGATGAAGGTCCATTCCGACCGCCGCCGGAAAGATTCGATCTTGTTTTCTCCTCCGGCGCCGATGATGCGGCCGTCGAGCAGGGCAAACTTGTCCACGAAGGCTTCTTCGGGCAGGGGTGTCAGCCGGCTGTACTCCAGGCTCTGCAGGTCGAGCTGCCACACCGTTTTGGCAAAGCTCATGAAGAGGATTCTCCCCGGAATGTGAAGCGGAACCAGCGGCCTGGCCTCCAGGGTTTCGTCGGGCAGGGGAGGGAGTTCCTCCCAGAGGTCCTGCTTGAGGTCGTAGTGAAGGGCCTGGTTGAACCGGAGGGGCGGCGCCCCGGCCTCGGGGGTGTCGACGCCGCCGAACAACCAGAAGCTCTCCCCGTCACCCTCGGCCGCGAACAGCCACCGCTTGCCCCCGGGATAGGGCGACAGCTCCCGCCAGCCCTTGTCGGGCGCGGCCGTGTCCAGGACGCTCAAGCTGTTGGTGGCCGTCTTGGAGGTGCAGCAGGTGCCTGCCTCGTCGGTGGGTTCGAAGCGCTCCACGCCGCCCAGCAGATAGAGGGAAGACCCGGAACTGCCGGCCCATCCGAACAGGCGGGTCCGGGGCAGCTCGCCGAAGACCTCCCACTGATATTCGTCACCCTGCCTGGACAGCCTCAGGATCTTTCGGATCTCCTGCTTGCCGTCGAAGCCGCCCAGAACGTAGAGTCGGTTTTCCACCACGGCGTAGGCCGAGTAGCCGAAGGGGAAGGGGGCATCCGGCAGCCTCTCCCAGCTCTCGGTTTCGGGATCGAAGGCGTGGGTGCTGGCCGAGAAGATCTTTTGGGTCCAGTTGCCCTTCTCTCCCTCCCACCAGGTGCCGCCCGCAATGACGAACCTGCCGTCCAGCAGGCCGGCGGCATGGCCGGCCCGCGGCTCGGGAAGGGGCGTGGATTTCCTCCAGTGGAGCTTGGCCCCGGGAGCCGTCGGGTCCGAGGCGGGAGCGCACCCCGTAGCGGAGCAGAGGACCGCCAGCCCGACCAGAAACGGGATCGCTCCGCCCAATCGCCTGCTTTCGTTCATGGTGACACCCTTTCAGCCGCGCAGTCGCGGTTACTTCAGTTGGATCTCGACCCGGTCCAGGACCGGAAAGAGGTCTCCGTTGCCAGATTCCAGCACCGCCCGGTACTGCAGGCGCCGGTCCGCGGGACTTAGATCGAAGACTCCATCCCTCAGCGAGCGCCAGGCCTGGTCGGCCAGACCCTTTGAGTCGGCGGAGGAGCGGACCTGGAAGCTCAGTCCGGTTCCCTTGGGCTGCTCGGCCAGGAAGGTCAGCCGGCCCGCCGAGACCTCCCGGTCCCAGGCGAAAACCGAGGAGCCGTAGACCTGTTTCCACTGGCGGTGGTGGATGTGGCCCACGTCCTGAATCCACATCCAGTGGGTGCCGATGGTGGGCAAGTGCTCCACCCGCGGATTACGGAAGCGGTTTCCGTCGTTGTAGAAGACCTTGGAGTCAGTGTGGTGGTTCCCGTCCCGGGTGTGGCAGGAGACAGCCAGGTCCAGGCGTCCGTCCTGGTCGAAGTCGCCGGCCATGGAGTCGTGGGCCGAATCGGTGATGAGGATGGTGCGGTTGCGGGTTTCAAACCCCTGGGGGCCTCCCCAGTAGAGGTAGGAGGCCACCGATTCACGGGTCAGCTCCCCCAGGTAGTGAGGCGAGAACAGGTCCAGGTAGCCGTCGCCGTCGAAATCGGCCGCTGCTATGCCGATGGGAGTGAAGCCGGGAAGCCACTGGGCGTTGGAGGGTCGGAATTCCCCACGGTCTCCCCAGAAGATGGAGAGTCCCATGTCGTGGTGGTGGGACACCGGGTCACTGTAGCTGCCCACAGCCAAATCCAGTTGCCCGTCCCCGTTGAAATCGGCGGTTTCCAGGCTGATGGGAAAGGGAATGCGGAGCTGGCTGCGGCGCTCCGGCGAAAACCCTTCGGGGCCGCCCCACAGGATGTGGAGGCGGTTCTGCTGGGAGGAGACGAAGGCGGTGTCCAGCCAGTCGTCCCCGTTCAGATCGGCGACCAGGCTGCCGACGGTGCGATAGTCGAAGGGCAGCGCCAGCCGGTCGGCCGGGAGAAAACCGTCTTTGGATCCGTAGCGGATCACCAGGAAATTCTTTCCCTTCTTGGCTTCGAAAGCGCCCAGGACCAGGTCCAGGTAGCCGTCACGGTTGAGGTCGGCCACGTTGCTGGAACCCAGGTTGCGCTCCCGCACCACGGTTCGGCGTTCTTCCAGGTCGAAGCCGCCGGGGCCGCCCCACAGGATATTGGCTCCAGCGGTGGGATCCATTGCGGCGGCCTCGCCCGCATGCTGGGAGTTCAGGACGATCAGGTCCGGGTAGCCGTCGCGGTTGAGGTCGGCGGCGCTGGCTTCATAACCGCTCTGGAAGGGAATTTCCCAACGGTTGGAAGCGGAAAAGCCCCCGGAGCCGCCCCAGTAGACGTACAGCGGCACCCGCTCGGCCACGCTGCCTCCCAGGCTGTTGCAGAAGAGAACCCGGCCCGGCAGGGAGCCGCGCGGAGGAACGATGGCCGTGTCGGTGGCGCCGACGGTCCGAAGGGTCAGGGGATGCTGGTCCAGCACGCTGCTGCCGGTCCCAAGGAACACCAGTGAATCTGTCTCGAACTGTTTCGAGCTCTGATGGACCGCCACAGACAGGTCCTGGTGGCCGTCTCCGTCCAGGTCTCCCACCGCGCTGGACCGGGCGTAGGCAATGGCCAGGCCGGTGGAGCGGCCGGAGTCGAACCCGTCCGTCGATCCCCAGAGAATTTGGATGGGCTCGGCCACGCTTTCGGAAGCTCCGGCGGCTTCACCCCCTCCGGCGCGGGCCAGGGTAAAGTCGGTCAGCACCAGGTCCGGATGCCCGTCGCCGTTGAGATAGCCCACGGCAATGTGGGAGGCGTTGGGAGCGGCCCAGGCGCCGGGCTCTCCCCAGCCGGTTCCGGCTCTTCCGCCCACGAAGTAGACTTTGCCCCGATCGGTCCCCACCAGCAGGTCGATTCGGGAATCGCCGTCGGCGTCGGCGGCCGTGAGGCACAGGCCCTCATCGCCCGGGAGCACCACCTCCTGTCGGATCAGTTCCCGGGTCGCCCCCGGGGCCCCTCCACGGACCACCTCCACCACCCCGCGTCCGCTCAGCAGGGCCGCTTCCTTGAATCCGTCGCCGTCGAAGTCGCCGGCAGCCAGGTCCAGGGCCTGGGGGATGCCGAGTTCGCTGGTGTCGGTGAGGAGGAATCCTTCCGGGCTGCCCCAGAAGATTCTCAGGATGTTCCCCTCGGGCTGACCGGGAAGCCAGGCGGCCTGGTTGAGGGTGACGATGTCGGGCCAACCGTCCCGGTCCAGGTCGGCCGCTGCCACCGCCAGCGCGCCGTAGACCGGCAGTTGGCCGTGGCTTCGCCGGTTGGACCAGCCGTCCTTAGCCCCCCACAGGATGGTGAGCAGTCGTCTCGGATTCTGGAGGCCACTGCGGTTGGGGCAGAAGACAGCGTCCAGGTGGCCGTCGCGGTTCAGATCCTCCAGCACCACCCGGAGGCTGCCCTCCACCGCCAGTTCGGCCCGCCGAACCCGGCGTGAGGGTTCCAACAGGCCCAGCGTGGCCGGAATGTAGGTGGAGTTGTCGTGGGTACTGTTGAAGATCAGGTCCAGATACCCGTCCCGGTTGAGATCGAAGCGGTGGATGGTACGCAGGGCGCCGTCCCGGCTGACGTAGAGGTTCTGTCCGGCCGCGTCCAACTTCCCGTCGGCAAAGTCCTCGAAGGAATCCTCCACCCAGAGGATGGGTTCTCCGGCCCGCAGGGCGACTGAAGTGAGGGCCAGAGTCAAAATGGCGGCGGCCGCAGCGGCTCGCGTGGCGAATTTCATGGGTCCTGGGCCTCCAGTGAGAACGGGTCCTCCGTAGGGGATGGTCCTTCGAGAGCGGCCACCGGGACGTTCCGGAGGGGCCGTTGCACGGATTCCCCTTGGGAGGATCGAATGGGGGTCAGATGCAGGTTGTAAATCGCGCACAGAATACTGTATTTTGACCTCGAGTCAAGGGATTTGCCCCTTTTCGCGGTGAGGGTTGCCAGCCCCTCCAGAGACCTTATTCGGGGCCGTTCAGCCTGTGCCCCAGTCCCTCTTTTCCTGGAGATCCATGAAAATCGAGGCCATCGAACTCCACCGGGTAGCCATGCCGGTGATCTACCCCTTCCGCACGGCCTATGGCGACGGGCACGTGATCGAAAGCGTGCTGGTCAGGATGTCGGCCGAGGGGGTGGAGGGCTGGGGGGAGACGACTCCCTGGGAATCGCCCCTCTATTCCCCGGAGTGGGCCGGAGGGGTCTTCGCCCTGATTCGGGACTGGCTGGCGCCCCGGCTTCTGGGGCAGGAGATCGATTCGGGAGAGGCCCTGCAGCAGCAACTGGCGCCCTTCAAGGCCAACCCCTTTGCCAAGGCCGGCCTGGATATGGCCTGGTGGGACCTGGAAGCCAGGAGGCGGGAAATGCCGCTCTGGAAAGTGTTGGGCGGACGGGGCGACACCATCGAGGTGGGGGCCGACTTCGGGGTGATGGACACCATCCCCGAGCTGTTGGACACCATCGGCGGCGCGGTCGAGGCCGGCTTTCCCAGGGTCAAGCTCAAGTTCAGGCCCGGCTGGGACGTGGAGATGGTTAGAAGCGTGCGCGAGACTTTTCCGGGGTTGGTGATGCATGTGGACTGCAACAGCGGCTATCGCCTCCAGGACCTGCCCGTTTTCGAGGCTCTGGACTCGCTGGGGCTGGCAATGATCGAGCAGCCGCTGAGACACGACGATCTGCTGGATCATGCCGAGTTGCAGCGGCGCCTGAATACCCCGCTGTGTCTGGATGAGAGCATCGTTTCGCTGGAACGCACCCGCCAGGCCATCGATCTTGGCTCCTGCGGCTGGATCAACCTGAAGCCCGCGCGCGTGGGTGGATTGACCCCGGCGATTCAAATACTGCGAGAAGCCGAGAAGGGCGGTATTCCCTGTTGGGTCGGGGGGATGCTGGAATCGGCGGTGGGGTCCTGTCACTGCATTGCCCTGGCCACCCTTCCCAACATCGGCTATCCCGCCGACATCTTCCCCTCCAGCCGGTTCTACCGCAAAGACCTTTCGGTTCCGGAAATCGAGCTTTCCGCGCCCGGGCAAATCCGAGCCCTGCCGGGGCCGGGGATCGGGTGCGTTCCCGACCGGGGCGAGCTGGAGAGGTTGGTGGTGGAGTCCTGTCGGCTGGGTTGAGTGTCAGCCCGGTCGCCGGCAAACGAAGGAAGAGTTTCATGAACAGTCCCGATCTCCGAGTGGTTCTGGAGCCCGAAATACCCGATTACGATCCCGAACTGTACCGATACCAGAGGGTGGCCGAGGGAATCACCGGTTTCGAATCCGTCAGTCAGGAGGAGATGGTCCTCTTTGGGCAACGCGGGTACCTGGTCGTACACGGGGCTTTTTCGACGGCCCGGATTGAGGCGGCCAGGCAGGAGCTCTATCGATTGGGGACCAGCCCGCGGCCGGATTGCGAGTCGGTCTATTTCGAGGGTGCGGTCAGGCAGCAGTTGCCGGCTCTGAAGGGGAAGTCCGTCGCCGCGCCCAAAGGCCGTCGATTCGTCGATCTGGCCCTGGGGCACACCGGGAGACGGCTGCCGCCGCTCGATCCGGCAACCCGGATGCGCTTTGTCCGCAAGTTCATGGGATTCACCCGGGAGGAGAACCCGGCCCTCAAGGCCCTGGCGGAGGATCCCTCTCTCATCCGGGTGGCAGGCCGGATTCTGGGAGGGAAGCCGGGACTCTACCAGGATATGGCGCTGATCAAGCCTCCCGGCGGCAGGGAGAAACCGTGGCACCAGGATCGCGCCTACTTCAACCTCACGCAGACCACCCGCATCCTGGGCGTCTGGATCGCCCTGGACGAGGCTACTCCCGAAAACGGCTGCATGCAGGTGGTCGAGGGGGGGCATCGACAAGGCCCCCGGGTGCACTTCATGAGGCGTGACTGGCAGATCTGCGACAGCGAGGTGGCGCGGCTCCCCCGGGTGGCGATTCCCATGGGGGCCGGCGGGTGCCTGTTGTTCGATGCGCTCCTGCCTCACGGGACTCCCGCCAACCGCACCGACCGGCAGCGCTGGGCCGTGCAGTACCACTACGTGGCGCCGGACAGCCGGGAGACCGGTGACGAGGATCGCCTGTCCGTGTTCGGATCCGAGGGCAAGGGTGTGACCTGCTGATCCACGAATGAACACCAATAAACGGATTGATGAATTGAGCTTTTTGCAAAATTCGTAGCGGGGCAGCGTGGTTTTGCCGGCAAACCTGAGGTTCTGCCTTTTCAAAATCGGGTGCGACCTGGCGAAAAATGCTGTCTAACCACAATAAGCACAAAAGGCACAATTTGTGTTTTTGTGCCTTTTGTGGTCATTCCAGGCAAACGTCCCGCTGCCGAATTTGCAACGGGCTCAAGGGAGTAACAGATTAATCTGCGAAGGGATTCCAAGCGGTTGGAAAAGATTGGAGAAGGGGAACCTGAAGGGGCACGAAGAACGACACCAACAAGAAATGGATATCAAGGAAAGGCAACGTCGATGAAAGTCAATCTGGCTCGCAAGAAGCTGCTTGAAGGGGGCATCATTTCCGGCCCCTCCCTCTACTATCCCTCGCCCGAGATCGCCGAGGAAGCCGTTCAGCACGGATTCGACTTCGTGTGGATCGACTGGCAGCACGGGGCTTGGTCGGAGTCGAGCATCAACGCCTCCATGGCGCCCTTCGTCCACCGGGACACCGTTCCGCTGGTGCGGCCGCTGGGGCCCGATCCGGCCTGGATCGGGAAGGTGCTGGACCTGGGGGCCCTGGGGGTCATCATTCCCATGGTAGAGACGGCCGAGCAGTGCGAGAGCATCGTGCGGGCGGCCAAGTTCCCTCCCAGGGGAAACCGCTCGGCCACCGGTCTGCGGACCGCCTACCACGCCGGCCACAGCTATTTCGACTACACCGAGAACGCCAACGACCAGATCCTGACGGTGGTGATGGTGGAGACGCCCACCGGGGTCCGGAACGTGAGGGAGATGATGGCGGTGCCCGACGTGGACTGCGTGCTGATCGGTCCCTACGACCTGGAGCGGGCGGTGGGGGCCGAATCCCTGGGCGGGCAGCCGACGCGGGAGTTCAGGCCCTCGGAGGAGGCCGAGGCGCTGGTGCGGGAGGTGTTGAAGGCTTCCGGAGAGACCGGTGTGGCCGCGGGATACGTCACCAACAGCCCGAGCGAAGCGGAAGAGCGGGCCGCCGAGGGATTCCGCATGGTCTGCCCCGGCCACGACATCACCGACATGATCGAGGCCTTCAAGCGCATGAAGCGCTGCTCAGACGGGCTCGACCGGTTCCTGCCCTGAAGGGGATGTCCCCGGCTCGCACGAATAAACACGATCACCGATGGACCTCCTTGGCTGCGATGACGTCAGGGGATGAAGTCCACCCGCGAGCGCGGGTGGCGCCTCCGCCCATCACTCTTGCGCCTCAAGGGGCACACGCCGGCCTACCGGGCCGCGCCCGTGCTGATGCGGCAGATCCGTCACGCTTGGTGACCCTTCTTTGTCCTTCGTGTCCCTTCGTGGATCACCCCTTTTTCACTGGTTTCAGGTAACTCCTCCTCAGTCGGGACGCCCGCTGTTCGGGCAACCCTCCGTGCCATGGCAAGGCCTGCCAATGTTCACCGCGCCGCCTTCAACTTTCGGTAGGCCGCAGTCCCCTTGAGCCCGCGGTTGCCCTCGGCGAGGTCCACAGGCGTCTTGCCTTCCTTGTCCTGAGCCTTGGGATCCGCTCCCGCCTCCAGCAGAAACGACACAATTGACGGGTCGAAATTGGAATCGGCGGCGAGGTGAAGGGGGGTTCGGCCGCGAGCGGGCTCGCGTGCGTTGAGGTCGGCGCCGGCCTCCAGCAGGGCGCCGATGATCTCGGGGTTCTGGTTGAGTTGGGCCGCCATGTGGAGGGGGGTGTTGCCATGTTTATCCGGAGCTATCGGATCTGCGCCCCGCTCGATCAGGACATTGATGACCTCGGGATTGCTGTTGGATCCGGCCGCCCAGTGCAGGGGGGTCCAACCGTGCTCATCCTCCAGGTTCAGGTCGGCGCCTTGCTCTAGCAGGAAAGCAAAAAAGTCAGGATTGGTGTTGGACCTGGCAGCCCGATGCAGCAGGGTTCGTCCACGGCGATCCCGTTCGTGTACGTTGAGCGTCATCCCCTCCTTGACCAAAGCAGCCATGATGTCCGGATTGGTGTTGGACGCGGCTGCCGCTTGCAAGGGGGTGGAGCCGTATCTGTCCCTGGCCTCGGGATCGGCGCCCGCCTTGACCAGGGCGGCGATTACGGCGGGATTGGTGTTGGACGCGGCTGCCGAATGGAGTGGAGTCCCGCCCCCATCCGTCCCGGCATTGGGGTCGGCGCCCCCCTTGAGCAGTTCGGCGATGTTGGCAAGATTGGCGGCAGCCTTGGTCTTGGCCGCATTCCTGCCGGCCTGGGTCAACTTGGCGACGATCTCGGGATCGTTGCTGGATTTGGCGATGTCAGGCTCGGAGAACACCTTGGCCAGTGCGAACCAGTAGGAAGGATCCGTCAACTGGGCGAGGGCCGATGGGTCCTCCAACATCTCGATTGTTTCAGCGATCTCTTCGGGACGGTCCCTGAAGACGCGCAGCATGTGCTTGGCCTGCATCTCGGCCGCCTCGTCGATCCTGTCAGGTCTATGGGAATAAGCCCTGGCCGCCTCATGCAGGGGAGCGTGCCCATATTGGTTCTTGGCATTGGGGTCGGCACCGGCCCGGATCAGTGCGGCGATGACCTGGGGATTGTCGTTGTACCCGGCCGCTTTGTGCAGGGGAGCCGCGCCGGTTTCATCCCGCGCATCGGGATCGGCGCCCGCCTTTGCCAGGACGGAGGTGAATTCGACATTTTCGTTGTGCATGGCCGCCTGGTGCAGGGGGGTAGAGCCGTCCTCATCCTGAGCCTTGGGGTCTACTCCGGCCTTCAACAGGGCTGTGACGACGTCAACCCTGCTGGCGGCCGAGGCCGCCGTGTGCAGGGGCGTCTGCCCGTCTTCATCCCGAACCCCGGGGTCGGCGCCGGCCTCCACCAGTGCGGCGATGACAGCGGGATTCTCGGCGCCGAACCAGGCTGCATTGAACAGGGGAGTCTTTCCACTTGAATCCCGAGCGTTGGGATCGGCGCCTGCATCGATCAATGCCGAGATGATTTCAGGACTGCCGGTTTCCATGCTGGCGGCGGCAGACAGGGCGGCTCCATGCAAGGGGGTCCAACCGAGTTCTGCCCGAGCATTGGGGTCGGCACCTGCCCGGACCAGCACGGCAACCAGGGAGGGATTGGCGTTTGCCCGGGCGATATGGTGCAAGGGAGTCCGGCCGTCTACATCCCGGGCCTCGGGATCGGCGCCGTTTTGGAGACAGGTGGTGACGTCCTCGAGCGAGGCCGATTCGAAGAATTTGTGCGTGTTCCAATGAGTGCAGCTATCGCCGATTTCTTCGCCCGAGGCAGCTACTGGAATTGCCGCAATGCCCGTAAATCCCCCCAGGATACCAATGAGCATCCGAGCGATCCATCGAGGTCCACTCCCTCTACACTTCATGGTTCCTCCCGATTCAAAGTTGAGTCCTGCAGCCATCACGGCCCTTGGGTCAAGCGGCCGTAAATGTCGGTGTCCTTGAGCTGGTCGTTTTCTTCCAAGAGGCTCACCGGCGTACGGCCCAGCTCGTCTTGCGCCCGCGGATCGGCGCCCGCCTCCAGCAACAGGGTGATCACCTCGGGATTACCGTTGGACTGCGCGGCCTCGTGCAGGGGTGTCTGGCCCCGCTCGTTCCTGGCCTTTGGGTCAGCACCCGCCTCGAGCAGAACAGAGATGATGGCGGGATCGTAGTTGTATCCGGACGCCGTGTGCAGGGGGGTTGATCCATTTTCATCCCGTGCATTGGGATCGGCCCCCTTCTCCAACAGGGCTGCCAGGATTTGGGGATTGGTGCTGTGCAAAGCGGCCCTGTGCAGCGGAGTATCGCCATCCTCGTCGCGCGCATTTGGGTCGGCGCCCGCCTCGATCAGGGCGGTCACCGTTTTAGGATGAGTGCGGGTCGGGGCTACCTGGTGCAGGGGAGTCTGCCCGTCTTCATCCCGTGCGTTGGGATCGGCTCCCGCCTTCACCAAGGTGGCTATGACCTGAGAATAGTCGTTTCCGTAACTGCCTACCATGTACAGGGGAGTCCGGCCGCCTTCATCCTGAGCGTTGGGGTCGGCCCCGGCCTTGAGCAACAGGGTCAGAACTTCGAGGTTGGGATTGCGCTGGGCGGCCCAATGCAGGGGCGTGGAACCGTGGTTGCCTCTCTCGTTGGGGTCGGCGCCGGCCTTGAGCAGGACGGTGAGGATGTCGGGATTGACGTTGGACCTGGCCGCCCTTTCCAAGGGCACTCGACCATAGGGGCCGCCTCCCCGGGCCGTGGGATCGGCTCCGGCGTCGACCAAAACGGCAATGATTTCAGGATTGACGTTGAAGGCTGCCGCCACCTCCAGCGGGGCCACTTCCCGCTTGTCCAACGCCGTGGGATCGGCGCCGGCGGTTACCAGAGCGGTGATGACGCCCGGGTCTGGGCTGTAGCCGGCCGCGGTATGCAGGGCCGTCTGTCCATACTGGTTGAATTCCCGGAGGTCTGCGCCCTGCTTCATGCATATGGCCACCTCCTCGACAGTAGCGACCTGGAAAAACTCCTTGGTGTTCCACTGGTCGCAGCTTGCGCTTCCCTCGGCAGCCGCCTGGGCGGCCGTAGCAGCCGGTGCTGATAGTGCGCCCATCGCCAGCATGAGGAGCAAAGCGACCTGCCGAATCGCTATCGCCATTGGTTTCATCACGCCTCCGGACGGCCGAGCCCGCGGTAACGGATCCGTCCCCTGTTTGCTTGCCGGATCTCCGGCGGCTGGCTGCTTGCCGCTGTCGGAACGGTCGTTGAGCTTCATGAAGAGGACGTTCTATATATCGATTATAGCCGGTCTCCAGGTTGCACCCCGGAGGAAAATCGACGCCGGGCCAGCGCAGCGGCAGTCAGAGACTGCCGGAATTCCCGAGGATCGCAACTCCCCGGGGCGGCCGACGGTGCCGAGCGCCGCGAACCCGAGCTCGCTGTTGTCGCCGGTCCGACCATCAGGGAATATTTCAAAATATTCCTTGACATTATGTGTACTAGCATCCATAGTACACATATGTTGCCATTCACCGTACAGTTCCGAACGGGCCTGTCGATCTACCAGCAACTGGTCTACGCCGTCCAGAAGGCCATCATCTCGGGCCAGTTGCTCCCGGGAGACCGTTTCCCTTCGGTCCGCAAGCTGAGCCAGGAGCTGCGGATCAATCCCAACACGGCCCAGAAGGTGGTGACGCGGTTGGTGGACCAGGGACTGCTGGAGGTCAAGCCGGGAGTCGGCACCATGGTGGCCCGCCTGCCGGAAGCCTCCCCGCGGGAGCGCTCGGCGCTGCTGGAGCAGGAAGCGGAAGCACTGGTCGTAGAGGCCAGAAGGCTCTCGCTAACTCTGGATCAGGTCCTGGAAGCCGTTCAGGACCACTGGAACGGCCTGTCGGAAGTTTTGGTCAACGCCCGGGAGAACCCCGGCAAGGAAGGCTCGAAATGAACGCCATCATTGAGACCCACGAGCTGACGCGCCGATTCGGCAAGACAATGGCCGTGCGCAACCTGTCGCTGCAGGTCCCCGAGGGAAGCGTCTTCGCCCTTCTGGGACCCAACGGCGCCGGCAAGACCACCGTGATCAAGATGCTGATGAACATGATCCGCCCGACCAGCGGCGGGGCGCGGATGATGGGTGTCGATTCGCTGCGGCTGGGTCCGGCCCAACTGTCCCGGATCGGCTACGTTTCCGAGAACCAGCAAGTACTGGAATGGATGACGGTCCAGCAGTTGATCGACTACTGCCGCCCCATGTATCCCACCTGGGACCCGGACTTGGCGGGGCAGTTGATCCGCCAGTTCGAGCTGCCCCTGAACCGGAAGATCAAGACCTTTTCCCGGGGCATGCAGGTCAAGGCCTCCCTGCTTTCCTCGCTCTCCTACCGGCCCGAGCTGGTCATCCTGGACGAGCCCTTTACCGGCCTGGACGCGCTGGTCCGGGACGAGTTCATTCGGGGCCTGCTGGAGTTGAGCGGTCGCAGCCAATGGACCATTCTGGTGGCCTCCCACGACATCGACGAGGTGGAGCGCCTGGCCGACTGGGTGGGCGTGATCGACAGGGGCGAGAAGCGGCTGGCGGAGCCCACCGCCGCGCTGCAGGCCCGCTTCCGTCAATGCGAGGCCACCCTGGAGCCGGGTGGGGAAATGCCGGAGACCCTCCCCGATTCCTGGCTGCTGGCGGAGAGGGCGGGGCAGGTGGTTCGGTTCGTGGACAGCCGCTACCGGGAGGAAGCCGGCGACCAGGCCATTCGGAGCTCTCTGCCGGGTCTCAAGGACTTGACGGTGCGTCCCATGTCCCTTAAAGCCATCTTCATGGCGCTGGCCCGAACCTATCGGCTGTACGAATGAGAAGCGGGAAATGAACCTGACGCGACACCTCATTGCCAACGACTTTCGCTACCTGCGGCCTTATCTGAGCGTGTGGTGGGCTCTGTTGATCTTGCAGGCCGTTTTGATGGGATCTTACGCCCAATTGTTTTCCGGCGAACGGATGTGGCTATTCAGCCCGTCTTTCCTGGGGTTGCTGGTCGCAATACTCAAGCTCTGCCTGTTGACGCTGATCGTATCGGAGGCGGTACGGAAGGATGCCACCACAGGTACCACCGCCTTCTGGTTGAGCCGCCCCATTTCAAAGGGTCGGCTGCTGGCGAGCAAGTCCCTCTTCCTGGCTTTGGTTGTCTTGCTTCCAGACCTTCTGGTGCAGGTCGTTTTGCTCCTGGTCCGTGGAGTCGCCCCGGAGGATACCGTCCGCTCTATTCCACAGATCGTCCTTCTGACCCTGTTCACGATCGTCGTTCTAACGATGCTGACGGTTTTAACCACCAGCCTTCCCCGACAGATCTTCTTTGGGATCGCTGCGCTGGTCGCCGTGCCGCCGCTTTGGTTCATCTTGTTTCTGCTATTTTCCACTTCTTTCTCCCTGGTCCTGAGCACTCTGCAATTTCCGAGCCAAGACGTTCCCGTTGTGATGCCTGTTCCCCCTCCCAGTTTCAGTCTGCACCTGATGGGCATGCTTCCGGTCCTTCTGGGAATAGCCGCGATGGTCGTTGTCCATCAGTATCTGACGCGACGGAGGTTGCGCAGCAGGATCCTTCTCTTCTCGGCCCTCTCCCTTGCGCTGATCTCTATAGGGTTCTGGAACCCGCATTGGCGGGGAACGGCACCCAAACTCGACACAGGGATTCTGGATCCGACCCGGGTCACGGCCTGGATCGAGGAAAAGAGTCTGATCATCGCTCCAGTCACAACTTCCCGTACGCACTTTGACCCGGCAGGAAAAAAGAGGCTGCTCCTCAAAGGCAGCATAGCGCTGGACAATCTACCTCCGGGCGTGGTTGTGCTCCCGGCTCAGATCTCCGCCAGCCTCCTCCTGCCCTCCGGAGAATCCCTGGCCCACCATGTCAGTCGTAGCGCCTATGCATTCCAGGCCATGAGTCCCATTCATTTTTCCGGTCGACCGCTTGGCGGGGATAGAGCCGAGTTGCTCAGTCAGGCGTTGGACGACGTCAAATTCCTGGACGGTGAGCATTTATTGGGAGAAGGACCTCCGGAACTGTTTGAGATCAGCAAGGATCTCTATGAGCGCTATGGAGAAGACAGATTGCAATATTCGGCCCAGGTGGATTATCTGGTGCAAAGGGACGAAATCGCCAACATACGGTTGGAAAAGGGGGCTCGTTACCATCGAGGCTCGGACCAGGTGGAGATCCTATCGATTGACCGATACTATTCGGACGGGTCAAACACCTTCCGATTCAAGATCCCCCCGAGTGAACGACTCGATCCGAACGGCTTGATCATCCGCTTCAGGGAGTTTACCCATTGGCTCCCTGTGGACGACCGGAACACCTTTACCTATCTCTTGATCAACCCGTCCCGGCGGGAAGGGATATTCGGCCTGAAAGGCCGTCGTGGAGGGAGTTCCCTTCGGATTCCTCCCTTGATGTCAATGGTCTTCCCGATGCTGAAGGTTGAACAGGGGCGACTGAATTTCGGTCCGAGGTTTGAGGGATCTCCCCTCGACCCGGCCTGGATGGACGGTGCCGAGCTGATTCGGGTTGAAACCAGGGATCTGGGTTGGTTCTCCAAGTCCATCCGCCTGGAGGACCTCGTCATGGAACGTATCGCCCGACCCGCTGCTGCACTATCACAGCCCGGGAAAGACAGCTGAACAGGAGATCGGGAGGCAGGACGCGCTCGGGATGAAGGCCTGGAGCGTGAATCCAATATTGGTATCGCCATCTTGCGGTCTTTAGCCCTGATCCGACGGTTGCAGGACGGTGGGGAACGCCAATGAACCTGACTCTTCACCTCATGGCCAACGACTTTCGTCGTTCGCACCTCCTTTTCCCGCTCATCGGCTGGTGGGGACTGGTCATCCTGCAAGGATTCTTGATCTCAACCTTTGCGCGTCTTCCTCACCATCCACCTCCGGCCGATATGATGCTCGAAGTCTCCATCACCCTGCTGGCATGGCTGGTGGCATTGCTGAAGATTGCCCTGTTGGTCTTGATCGCCTCCCAATTGGTGCAGCAGGACTCGACGGTAGGCAGCACCGCCTTCTGGTTGAGCCGTCCCATTTCCGGGAAGCGGCTCCTGGCCGGCAAGTCTCTCTTCCTGACATTAACGGTGATTCTTCCCGCTTTTCTGACCGAAGTTCTGCTCCTCCTTCTCCATGGAGTCACGCTGTACGACACCGTCCGCTCCATTCCACAGATTTTGCTATTCCAGTGCCTGGTGCTGGCATTGCTCATGATGCTGGCAGCTTTGACCCGTGACCTTGCTCGTATGATTTTTCTCGGCATCCTCGGGGCTATTGGCCTGCTGCTGGTTCAATACACGTTTTTGCAGTTCCTGCGCTGGCTGGACCCCTATGTCTTTCAACCCCCAAAAAATGCAGTGATGCAGGCCATCGCCGAAGCGGTCAAAGTGGTCAGGCGGATCAGATGGGACGACTCCCTCTATTTTTCAGGCTTGATCGGGTTCTTGCTGTTCCTTCTCGTAGTGGCCGTGGTTGTTGTTTGCCATCAGTATCTGACCCAGCGGACGAAGAAGAGCATGATCCTGGCCTCGTCGGTGTTTCCCGGGGTATTGCTGTTCATGACCTTCTGGAGGTGGGACTTCTGGCCGGACGAGTATCCTCTGGCCGAGGGAATCCTGGACCCGGAGCAAGTCACGGCCCGCATCCATGAAAAGAGTCTCGAGTTGCATCGATGGCACAAGCAGGGACGTGAAGAAGGGTGGCTACTGCAAGGGGATGTCACGGTGGACAATCTACCTGCGGGCCTCGTGGTATTGCCAGGACGTTTCACCGCGAACCTCTTCTCGACATCCGGCGAAACCCTGGACCAGTATCGAGGGAGTACTTCGTACGCCTTCCGTAATCCGTCGCCGCGATTTCAGCGTTACCGTGAGATGGATTTGCACACGAAGAAAGCCGCCTTGCTGTCGCAGGCCCTTGGAGGCCTGGATTTCCTGAACTCTGAGCAATTTAGGTGGAAGCCTCATCTGGAATTGCTACGGATCAGCCAAGAGGTTCACAAATGTTATTCCGGTGACGAAATGGCCTATGAGGCAGAGATGCACTTTCTGGTCCAGAGAGACGCGATTACAAGGATGCGGCTGGAACCCGGTGTTCGCTATGATCGAGGCTCCGACCATGCAGCTATCCTTGCGGTCACCTCTCAGAATGACGCCTGGATCGTCCACCTCCGCGAGACCTCCCACAAACTAACGCTGGATGACTGGGAGGCCGTACGGTACTTCCTGGTCAACTTTTCGAGGAAAGAAGCGCTCTTCGGGCAAAGAAGCTTCGGCCCCGATTCTCTTTCCAGTTTGCTGCTGTTCTCGGATATCTACCAGATGCTGGAAATCAGACGGCCAACTCTCTCGTTCGATTTGCCTTCAGGGACTTCCCCCATCGATGCAACCTGGCTGCAAGGAGCCGAGCTGGTTCGCGTCGAGACCAGGAACCTGGGATGGTTCGCGAAGACGATCCGCATCGAGGACTTCGTCATGGATCGCATCCCGAGACCCTAACGGGGAAGAACCCCTCCTGACTTTTACCGGCCTCCCCTGGCCAGACACGCATCTCCCCAAGCAGACCAACCATGCCCCCGTCCAAAGCTGGAGCAACAGCCCCAATCCAAAAAGGCTCGACTTGGGGGACGGCTTGGGGCATTCTGGGGCGGTTGGTTACGGCAAGCCCCCTCAGGCCGCTCAACTATCACTCCCCCCTTGAGGGGGAGTCGCAGAAGCCGAGCCGGAGGCGAAGGCTGATGCGGAGGGTGGCAAACGCCCAGCCACCGGGAGAGCCGCAATAGTCGGCCCACCGGCCCATCCATTACCGGGACACTTCATTCCATCCATGACTCCATCCCTTCAGTGGAATCCCGCGCTTTCGGCGCTGCCGGTTTCGGGAATTCGCCGGATGTTCAACCTGGCGTCCACCATGGAGGAGGTCATCCACCTCTCCATCGGGCAGCCCGATTTTCCCACGCCCCCGCACATCGTCGAGGCTCACGTGGAGGCCTTGCGCCAGGACAAGACCCACTACACCCTGGATGCCGGCCTGCCGGAGCTGCTTTCCGTCCTGGCGCAAATCTATGGGAAACTCAGCGGCCGGAAACTGGTGGAGGAGAACCTGCTGGAAACCACCGGAGCCGGGGAGGCCATCTTCCTGGCGGTCACCAGCCTGGCCGCGCCGGGGCGGGAGGTGATCGTCATCGAGCCCAGCTTCGTGCTCTTCCAGCCCCTGGTGGGTCTGGCGGGCGGCAGCGTGCGGCGCATCGTCACCACTGCCGAGCAGGGCTACCAGGTGGATCCCCAGGAGGTGATCGACGCCATGGGTCCCCGGACCTGCGCCGTCATCCTCAACTCCCCCGGCAACCCCACCGGTACCGTCTATCCCGCCTCGACCCTGGAGACTATCTGTCAGGCCGCCGCCAGGCGGAGGATCACCGTGATCAGCGACGAGGTCTACGACCGCCTGGTCCTGGACGAGATGGAGTCTTCCAGCGTGTTGAACTGCGATGTGGATCTGGACCACCTGATCGTGGCCAGCAGTGTTTCCAAGACCTACAGCATGCCTGGCATGCGGGTGGGCTGGCTTATCTCCAGCCGCAGGAACCTCCAGACCTTGAGGCGCTATCACACCTATACAACCACGGTGGGAAACACGCCGGGACAGTGGGCCTCGGTGGCGGCCCTGCAGGGTGACCAGGGCTGCGTCGATCAAATGGTCGGCGAGTACCGGAAGCGCCGGGACCGCATCGTGGAGCTGCTGGAGGAGTGCCGCCACCTGCAGGGCTACCGTCCTCAGGGCGCCTTCTACATCATGCCTTCGCTGCCCGTCGGGGAGGACGGGTCGGAGTTCACGCTCAGGATGCTGCGGGAGATCCGGGTCTGCGCCATCCCGGGGGATACCTTCGGGGAATCCTGCCGCAACGGCCTGCGGTTGAGCTACGCCACCTCGCTGGAACGGATCGAGGCTGCCTTTGAAAGGATGATTCCATGGCTAGAGAAACAATCGTTCTGACTCGCGGGGAAGTGGCGGCGCAGATCGACCTGCAGGAAATCGTGCCGGCCATCGAGAAGTGCCTGTCCGCGTTCGAAAAGGGAGAGGACCTGCTACCCCCCAAGTGCATCGTGGATCTGCCCGGAGGCATCGCCGCCTGCCTGACCGGTTACACCAAGGCGACCCACATGTTCTCCATGAAGATGGGACAGGAGCGCAAGGGCAACGTCGAGCGGGGGCTGCCCACCATCTTCAGCACCATGAATCTCTACGATCCGGACACCGGCGAGCTGCTGCTCATCGTGGAATCGGTGCTGGCGACCATGTATCGCACGGCCGCGGCCGCGGCCGTGGCCGCCAAACATCTGGCCCGCCGGGAGGCGGCCGTGCTGGCGGTCATCGGCTCGGGCCAACTGGGGCGCCAGTGCGTGCGGGCCCTGAGCCGGGTTCGGCCCTTCCAGAGCATCCTGCTCTTCGATATCCGGCGAGATCAGGCCGAGCGACTGGCGGCTGACCTGGCCGAGGAGGCGCCGGCGCCTATCGAGGTGACCGATGCCGAAAGCGCCTGCCGGGAAGCCGACGTGATCTGCACCGCCACCAACAGCACCGAACCCATCGTGCGGAGCGAGTGGGTGAGGAAGGGGACCCACCTCTCCTGCATGGGGTCCGACCTGCACACCAAGATCGAATGTGAGCCGGAGCTGTTGCCGCGCTGCCGGCTCTTTGCCGACAAGGTGGAGCACTGCTTGCAGCGGGGCGAGGCCAGCCAGGCGGTGGAGCAGGGCATCCTGGGCAAGGATTGCTACGCCGGCAGCCTGGGGCAGGTCATCCTGGGCCAGGTGGAGGGCCGCCGCAGCCGGGACGAGATCACCCTCTTTGACGGGATCGGGCTGGGGGTCCAGGACACCACCGTGGCCGCCAGCATCTACGAGCAGGCGCTGGCCAAGGGTTTGGGCCGGAGAGTGGCCTTCAGCTAGGGAGGCCGTGCCTCGGGCCCACAAGCAGGCAATGGAAATCTCCACGAAGGGAATTGTTGTTGATTTCTGATTGTAGATTGGGGGGTAAGGACAACCGGTTTGGCCTCGGATCAAATCAAGAGTCTACATTCCTAAATCCACAGTTCCTGCCTCATTCGTCAACGCAGCTTCCACTCAAGCATCTAACATAGAGAAATCCGGGAACCGACAAGGCAGCGAGCATGCCAGGTTACGACGTGGCCATAATCGGCTTGGGAGCCATGGGAAGCTTCACCGCCCTGGAGCTGGCCCGCCGGGGAGCCTCGGTGATCGGCTTCGACCGGTTCTCGCCACCCCATGAGCAGGGGAGCCACGGAGGCGAGACCCGGGCCTTTCGCACCATCTACACGGAACATCCCGATTACGTGCCGCTGATGAAGCGGGCCTTGGAGCTCTGGGAGCACCTGGCTGCGGAAGACCGCCCCGAGTTGTTGACCTGGACGGGGGTGCTGAGTCTGGGAGAGTCCGACAGCCCTCTGCTCGACGGCGTCCAGCAAAGCGCCGACGTTCACGGTCTGCCGGTTCAGGTCCTGTCGGCGGATGAGGTCCGGAGCCGTTTCCCCGCCTTGAATCCCCTGGAGAACTTTGCGGGGCTGCTGGACGACCGGGCCGGTCTGATCGACGTGGCGGCCGCCCTGGGCTGCGCTCTACGGGGAGCCCGCCGCTCGGGGGCTGAGCTTCGGCTGAACCAAGAGGTGCTGGAGTGGTCGGTTGAGGGCCGGGAGGTCCAGGTAAGCACCCGCGGAGAACGCATCCGGGCCAAGCGGCTGGTGGTTGCCGCCGGCGCCTGGAGCGGCGCCATCCTGACGGCATTGAAGCTGCCGCTGGTAGTGCGGCGCCAGGTGCTGACCTGGTTCAGACCCCGCCGGCCGCAATGGTTTCAGCCCGGAGCGAGCCCCATCTTCGTCTTCGCCCCCGGCGGCTTCTATGGCTTTCCCGAGATCGCCGGCGCCGGGGTCAAGATCGCCTATCACGAGAAGGGGGATCCCCTGCCGGAATTTCCTGTCCGAATTGCGCCGCCGTCAGAAGCCGACCTGGCCCCCCTGGTGCGGGATATCGCCCGGTTTGTCCCGGGTCTGCTGGACCCCGACCGTCCCTGGCTGGACCAGATGCTGGCCGCCAGGACGTGCCTCTACACCATGACGCCCGACGGCCACTTCATCGTCGATCGCCATCCTCACTACGAGCAGGTCCTGTTCGGTGCCGGTTTTTCCGGCCACGGGTTTAAGTTCGCGCCCGTGATGGGAGAAGTCCTGGCCGACCTGGCCCTGGAGGGCAAGACCGCCCAGCCCGCCGATTTCCTGAGGCTTGAAGGGCGATTCTGAATGGGGGTGGGGGTTATTTGCCTGCTTGGCGTCTGCCCCCCTCCGCATCAGTCTTCGCCTGCGGCTTGGATTCTGCGACTCCTGACGGCCTTGGGCTGCGGGTGCCCCCTGGCTGGGACCTCGGCGTTGGCCCCCCTCCGCATCAGCCTTCGCCTATCGGCTCGGCTTCTGCGACTCCCCCTCAAGGGGGGAGTGATTCTTGAGGCCAACACAAGGCTCCCAGTAGAACTCTATCACTCCCCCCTGGAGGGGGAATCGGTGAGACAAGGGCTCCGCCCGCAGTCGAACCGGAGGGGGGGACGGAATCCGCTGGATCGCGACTCAGGAGATTCAGCCCGCGGTCGAACCGGAGGGGGGCAAACGCGGCGCCCCATTAGCGACAACCGGGCGGCGAATCAAAAGGCGGCCCCAATGCCCGGCCCCTCCAGGACTTTGTCAAAGGCATCCAGCGTTTGGTCCACCTCGGCGTCGGTGTGGGCGGTGGAGACGTACCAGGTGCCCCGGCCGGTGGTGCGGACCCCCCTGTAGACCAGGTCGGTGACCAGTTGCTGGTAGGTGCGGTCGTCCCGGGTGGCCCATTCGCGGTAGTCGTGGAGGGCCTCCCGCTCGGTGAGGCTGACCTGCACCACCGGTCCCAGACCGCCCACCAGGGCAGGGACTTCAGCCCGCCGCAGCCGCTCCTCCAGCCCTTGGCGCAAGCGGTCGCCCAGGCGGTTGAGGTGTGAGTAGACGGCTTCCCGGTCGCCGCTGAGGGTTTGAAGCGTGGCCAGGCCGGCGGCGATGACCACCGGGTTGCTGTTGTAGGTTCCGGCGTGCACCACCTGTCCGCTGGAAATCAGGTCCATGACTTCGGCTTTGCCCACCACGGCGCTCAAGGTGAACCCGCTGGCGATACCCTTGGCGTAGGTGGCCAGATCGGGGGTGACGCCGAAGATCTCCTGGGCCCCTCCGAGGGCCAGGCGAAAGCCCGTAATCACCTCATCGAAGATCAGGACGGACTCGTAGCGGTCACAGAGGCTGCGCAATCCCTCCAAAAAGCCGGGACGGGGCATGAGGCTTCCCGAGTTGCACATGACCGGCTCGGTCAGGATGGCCGCGATCTCGCTGCCGCGCCGGGCAAACAGGTCTTCCAGAAGCTCCAGGTCGTTCCAGGGCATGATGATCAGGTTGTCGGCGGCGTTGGCCACCTGGCCCTTGCTGGGCAAGACGGGGTTGGGGCTGCCGCGGTCACCTTGCTGATCGGGTCCGGGAGCCGTCGAGACGAAGAGGCTGTCGTACCAGCCGTGCCATTGCCCCTCGAACTTGACCACCAGGTTGCGCCCCCGGTAGGCCCTGGCCGCCCGAAGGGCCGTGATCACGGCCTCGGAGCCGGTGCTGTTGAACCTGACCCTCTCGGCGCAGGGGATCGCCCGGGTCAGCAGCCGGGCCAGTTCGGCCTCGGCCTGGTGTTGACCGGCAAAGACCAGGCCCCGGTCCAACTGCCGGTGGACGGCCTCCAGCACCGGTCGGGGGCTGTGGCCCAGCAGCAGCGGTCCTTGTCCCAGGACGTAGTCGATGTACTCGTTGCCGTCCACGTCGCGAATGCGGCTCCCCGAGCCCGACTCGAAGTAGAGGGGGTGGGGGAGCTCGGCCTTGCGCACGTCGCTGCTGACACCTCCGGCCAGAAACTCTTTGTTGTCTTCAAACCAGCGGGCGGATTTTTCCAGGGTCATGGGGTTTTCCGTGGAGATTGACGGATGGGTTACAGGGTGGTCCAGCCTCCGTCCAGCATGAGGTTGATTCCGGTGACGTAGGCCGAAGCGTCGGAGGCCAGGAAGACCACCGCCCCCTTGATGTCCTCGTTGTCGAGCAGGCGCCCGATGGGGACCCGCTTGCAGTAGTTGTCCAGAAAGGGCTTGGGCTGGTGGTTGAAGTAGCCTCCGGGGGAGATGCAGTTGGCCCGCACGCCCCTTTTCCCATAGTAGTTGGCGATGTGCCGGGTGAAGTTGATCATGCCCGCCTTGACGAAGTTGTAGGTCGGGGCCTGCAGCATGTCGGTGCCTTCGTAGAGGGAGGGGTCGTTGGCCACCACGCCGTAGATGCTGGAGATGTTGATGATCGATCCCCGCTTCTGCCGCACCATGTCGGGAACGAAGGCCCTGCAGATGGTGAACAGACCCACCATGTCTCCCTTGGCGCTCTCCAGCCAGTCCTCGGAGGTCTGGGTTTCGAAACCGCCTCCGACCCGGGCCAGGGCGCTGTTGACCAGGATGTCCAGGCGGCCGAACTGCTCCAGGATGCGGTCGTGCAGTCGCTGAATGGAGTCGGTCTCGCAGATGTCGACCTGCATGCCGTGGGCGTCGTAGCCCCGCTCCTTCAACCCCCGGGCGAAATCCAGGTTTCGTTGCAGGGAGCGGGAGGCCACGATCACCGTGGCTCCGGCTTCGGCCAGGCCTTCCGACAGGCTGCTGCCGAACTGGGGCCCGGCTCCGGCGGTCACCAGAGCGATCCGGCCCTTGAGGGAAAATTGTTCCAGCACGGCCATGGTTACCTCTCGGAAAGGTTCCTCAGTGTACAGGATCTCTCAGTCGTCCCCAACATTCTATTTCACTGGAATGTCGACGGGCAAACTGGGTAGAATACGGCCTTTTCAGCCCGCCCCGGTTGTGGTGTCCGGCCGGCCCTCGCTGGGGGCCGCCGGGACGGCACCGCTCCGGCGGCCCCTGGAATCGCCCCCGGCTGGCGCCGCCTCACCTCAGCCTGCCTCAAAGTCCCGAAAAGCCAAGGAGGACCCTTGCTGGCCACCCGCTTGAAATCCAAAGTCCACCAAAGAGAGCTGACCCTGGGAATCCTTATGACCTTCGATCACTGGGCGGGATACCTGGAGATCTTCAAGTCCGAAGGCCTGGACTTCGCCGTGCTGGACATGGAGCACAGCTCGGCCGACCTGCACACCGCCGAGGAGCTCTGCCGCACGGCACGACTGCTCGACTTTCCCCTATTGATTCGTCCGGAAGCCGCCCTCTATCACCTGATTCGGAGGTACCTGGACATGGGAGCGGCCGGCCTGATGGTCCCCTGGACGGAGAGTCAGGACCAGGTCCGGGCCATTCGCGAGGGAGCCTTCATTCCTCCCAAGGGCCGCCGAGGCCCCGGCGGACCCGCCATTTTTGCCAATCGAGGCCTGGACCGCCAGGGTTGGGACGAAGTGGAGTCCGGCCTGTTCATCACGACCCAGTTCGAAAGCCCCGCCGGGATCGAGGACATGGCCTCGCTGATCCCCCACGACTGGATCGATGCGGCCATGCTGGGTCCCTACGATCTTTCCCTGAACATGGGCCGCTGGAGCCATACCGATCACCCCGAGGTAGTGGCGGCCATCGAGCGGGTGTGGCGCCAGGCCCGGGACATGGGCAAGAACTGCGGCATGGTGGTGGGAACCCTGGAGCAGGCCGGCTTCTGGATCGATCGAGGGTTTTCCTTCCTGATCTGCTCCGAGATCTCGGGCATGGTGCGGCACCGCGCCCGAGAGCTGGTTGGTCAGATTCGGGAGGTCCATGCCGAAGCCCAGGCCAGGCAGACCTAGCGGGTTGGGCGATGCGCGGTTGAGCCGCGACCGAAGGGGCAAAGAATGCAACTGACGACGCTGGACCTGGTGGTGGTCGTCGTCTACATGGCGGCGCTGTCGGGGATCGGCATCTATTTCTCCCGCCGCCAGACTTCCAGGGAGGAATATCTGCTGGGCGGCCGCAGCATGCACTGGATGCTGCTGGGCGGCAGCATGATGGCCACCCTGCTCTCCACCATCACCTTCCTGTCGGTGCCGGGCGAGATGATGCGTTACGGCATCGCCTACCTGTCCGGCATCATCGCCATGCCCCTGTTCGTGCCGGTGGCCAATCGCATTCTGATTCCGGTGCTGCGGCGCCTTCCCATCACCAGCGTCTACGAGTACCTGGAGAAGCGCTTCGACGTGAGCTTTCGCAGCCTGGCCTCCTTTCTCTTCGTGCTGCGGACCATCATCTGGATGGGACTGATCATCTACACCTGCAGTTTCGCCGTGGCCGAGATCACCGGTTGGGACCTCTACTTCACCATCATCGCCACAGGCCTGGTGACCACTTTCTATACCACTGCCGGTGGGCTGCGAACGGTGGTCTGGACGGACAACCTGCAGTTGATGATTCTGCTGGGCGGCGCCCTGGCCATTCCGGTGCTGATCGGATTCTCGCTGGGGAGCGGCCCGGCAACCTGGTGGCAGACCTTCTCCGAAGCGGGCAGGACCGAGATTCAGACCTTCAGCTGGGACCTGACCGTTCGCATCACCGTGGTCGGAATCGTCATGGGCAACTTCTTCTGGAACATCTGCACCCTGGGAGGCGACCAGGTGGCGGTTCAGCGCTATCTGAGCTGCCCCGATCTGTCGGCCGCACGCAAGAGTGTCTGGATGTTCGCCGGCTTCAATTTTGCAGTGATGCTGGCGCTGCTCTTCTGCGGGTTGTCGTTGTTTGCCTTCTATGCCAGCCAGTCGGCCGCGCCGGTGCAGGCCTTTCAGGAGGAGATCGCTGCCAGGGCCGATCGGGTGATGCCGATTTTCATCGTGGAAGAGCTGCCGGCCGGGGTGTCGGGGCTGCTGCTGGCTGCCCTGCTGGCCGCCGCCATGTCCAGCCTGAGTTCCGGCATCAACTCCATCTCGGGAGTGGTGGTCTCCGACTTCTTTCAGAGATTCGGGCTCTTCAAGGCCCAGGTGCGGACCCTGTGGGCCGACCGGGCGGTGTCTCTGCTGGCGGGCCTGGTGGGAATCGCCACCGCGACCGGCACCGCTGTGATGGCTACCCGCACCGACTGGAACCTGGTCGAGCTCACCGGACGCCTGAACCACATTTTCGTGGGCCCCCTGGGAGTGCTGTTCTTTGCCGGAATCCTGTTTCGCCGCGCGGGCAAACAGGCCGCCCTGCTTGGGTTCCTGGCCGGGACGCTGGCCAGTCTCTTCATCTGTTTCGGGAAGGAGTGGTTCGGCATGGAAAAGAGCCTCTCCTTCGTCTGGGTGGTTCCCCTGCCGTTTCTGGTCGGGTTGGCCCTGGCGGGGCTGCTGGCCTACTGCTTCCCCCGACCGCCGAAGTCATCCGTGCAGGGGCTGACTTTAGCGAAGAGTGGAGAGTGAAGAGTGAAGAGTGGAGAGTACAGAGGGAAGAGTCGTCAGCCGAGCGTTTCGGGAACGGGCAAGCACCTGACGAACTGACCGCGCTTATTGGAAGGACTGCGCCGAAACCGACAAGATGCTACGCGTGTCGACCGTACAGCTCTTCACACTTCACACTTCAAACTTCAAACTTCCCCCTTCACCCAGGCGCGCAGCCGTCCCATTCGACGGGGCGGCTCATAGGGGACGAAACAGCGGAGTTCCGGACAGACTGGAGATAGGCCGATGGATTCTCACGACGCACCGCTGCCCTCGATGCGTGTTGACGGCCGGGTGGCCCTGGTGACCGGTGCGGGATCGGGCCTCGGACGCAGCATCGCATTGGCCCTGGCTCAAGCCGGAGCCAACCTGGTGGTGACCGATTTGCCGGGCAGGATTGGAAATGCGCGTCAGACCGGAAAGGGGATCCGGAAACTGGGCAGGAAGTGCATGGCGGTGTCCCTGGACGTGACCTCGCTCAAGAGCATCGAACGCATGGTCGAGAAAGCCACCGAGCGGTTCGGAGGGATCGATATTCTGATCAACAACGCGGGCATCAATATCTCCAAGCCCGCCCTGGAGGTGACGGAGCAGGACTGGGACCGGGTGTTGGACGTCAACCTCAAGGGGGTTTTCTTTTGCTCCCAGGCGGTGGCTCGTGGGATGATTCGGAGAAAGTCCGGCAAGATCGTCAACATCGCCTCCCAGAACGGGGTCATCGGCTATTTCAACCGTGCGGCCTACTGCTCCAGCAAGGCCGGGGTGGTCAACCTTACTCGTGTGCTGGCGATCGAATGGGCCGGGCAGAACATCAACGTCAACGCCGTGGGACCCACTTTCGTGCGGACGCCGTTGACCGAGAAGCTGTTTCAGGACGAAAGCTTCAGCCGTGAGATCCTGAGCCGCATTCCGCTCGGACGCCTGGGGAAGCCGGAGGACGTTGCCGGCGCCGTGGTATTTCTGTCCAGCCCGGCAGCGGATCTGATCACGGGGCATACATTGCTGGTGGACGGCGGCTGGACGGCGATTTAACCAAGACCGGCCCAGCCGGATCCTTTTGCGTCGCTGCGGTGGGAATTGCCAACCAGACTGGGGTTGAACATGAACGGGATTGTCAACGGCAGGCACCGAGGGTGGACGGGGAGACGGGCGTTGTGGCGGATCTTGCTCCTGCTGGTGCTTTTGAGCCAGACCATCATGGGCTGCCAGGCCGAAGAGGCTGACCAGGGACCGGTGGCCGTGGAAGTCATGAGGGTGGGCTTCGACCGCACTACCGACATGCCGGTGGTCATCCTGCGGGACAAGGGAGATTCCCGGGCGATTCCCATTTGGATCGGTCCCTTCGAGGCACGGGCCATCGCCATGGAGCTCGAGGGTGCGGCTGCGCCCCGTCCTCTGACCCATGACCTGCTGAAGTCGATCCTGCAGGGAGCCGGGGTGGTCTTCGAGAAAGTGCTGGTCAGCGAGCTCAAGGAGGGAACCTACTACGCCCGCATCTTCCTGACCTCGTCCGGAAAGGATTTCGAAGTGGACAGCCGGCCCAGCGACGCCATTGCCCTGGCCCTTCGCTTTCGCAAACCCATCCTGGTGGCCCGGTCGCTGATGGAGGGGAACACCGCCATGGATCTGGAAGACCGGAGCGAGTCCGAAGGTCGGAGCGAGCCCTTGGTCAAGAGCGTTCGGGGAATCACCGTGCAGGAGATCAGCCGGGGATTGGCCGCATCCCTTGGCCTGTCCAGCACGGATGGGGTTCTGGTCTCCGACGTCAGCGGGAATGAGAATGCCGGTCTGAAGCGGGGGGACGTCATCCTGGCCGTCGATTCGAGCCCCGTCACCGGCGTCGGCATATTCCAATCCATGCTGGCCGGTATGGAGGGGCAGACCGTCCGCTTGCGGGTGAGCCGGGACGGCAAGGAGCAGGTGGTGGAGCTGCCGCCCGCGCAGTGAGGGCGGGTTGGCGTGAACGGGTCTCCCATGTCGTTTGGCGCCCTCTTGGAGAGGCGGTGCGTTTCCGACGGATGCTACTGATTCGCCGCATACGCGGCTGCGCGGGTGCTGAATTCCCACAACCCCGGGCTGCCACCCGGGGCTACCCTAAGCCGCAGCTTCGCAGCTCTATAAGGATGGCCTGTAGTAAGCGTTCCCTTGCCTATCCACTCCAACCGCAGCTTCGCAGCTCTCCCCTAACCCACAACACTGCCGGGGGACAGGATTTTCTAATGGATTTTCCCCGGGCACCAGCCCGGAATTCGAGCTTAGCCGTTACCTCGGTGGAGGGCGTCGCGCTCCGCAAAAACGCCGAACAGGTTTCTCCCATTAGTGTTGCGTCCTCTCGGTGACATACGCTCTCCTGCCATGGCCGTCCCTTCTCAGCGTGAATACTTCAATGAGCGGGTAGGGGACTTCGATGTGCCCCAGCCGGCGCCTGTGATCGAAGGGTATCTTCGGTCTTGGGGGTACTGCATGGGCCGGAGATTTTCGAAGCCTGCCTGATTTCCAGATGTAGCACTATGCCGCAGTGCCTGCGATTTCAGGCGGCAGGTCACCTCAATTTCGCCGCTTCCGCCTCGGCGATATAGGATAGGCTCGCCTCGGCTGCCTCGACGCCACTTTTTATGGCTCCATTCAGCGACGGCAAGCGAGTGTAGTCGCCGGCGAGGAAAAGGCCACCCATGTATTTGTGTGGTCGCGTACGCATGTCATGCATATCGCTAAGCATGCCGCCAGGCGACAGACATAAGGCTTCCGGCCAGCGGTAGACCCTCGCGAACAGGGGGCGTTCCGGCATGGCCGGAAAGAACCGGCGCATTTCTTCGATCACCCGACGCACGATTTCGCCATCGTCCAACGCGAAGAACGCTCTTGCATGTTTGCCGATGATCAATGCGTGAACTAGCGTCTTGCCTGAAGGCGCTGCGTCCGGAGTCATGGCTGCCAAATTGGTGACCATGGTCAGGAAGGACGGAGATTCAGAAGGAAACAGCGCAGCATGTGATCCATCGGCCAGAATGTTCGCGTTCAGCCCGAACGCTACATTGCAGCATGAGCTGTAGCTAACCTGCTCAAGGACAGCGCGAAGTTCGCCTAGTGATTCCGGAATGATTCGTGCGGCAGTCGAAGCCGTGGTGGCGCATATGACCGCATCGGCCTCGATCTTTTCTCCACTCGTCGTAACGATGCCTCTTACCCTCCCATCTTCGATTGTGATCCGTGCGACTCTCGTGGAAACTTGGGTGAAACTCGCGCAGGAATCCGAAAGGGCATTGGCGAAGGCACTGATTCCCTGTTTGGGCAAATAGTTGCGCGTCGCTGGATTGATGGTCCACAGCCACAGTAACGCCATTCCATATGCGGCCCCCACTTGCTCGGAACTGCCTGCGGTGAAGCAGTTGAGGTCCAACTCCCCCGCCTGTTTCAAGTAGCGGGTAAGCGAGTTGGCGCGAGCGAATTCAGCGAAGCTTTCCCCTGTGTCCAGGTCCAACATGCGGGTATGGTCTTCGAAATCGAGATCCTTGGCGCGTTTCCTGAGCATCGCGAACAGGCGCATGAATTCCAGATTTCCAGACAGCGTGTGTTGCGGCGAAAAGAACAGGGTCTGCAGGGTCTGCAGGGTCTGCTTCAGCGAACCACCGATGTACAGGCCCCAGAATCGGTCGCCAACGTAGCTTTGGCCACCTTTCTTTTTCGGACTTTGCCGCAGTTCCACATCCAGTTCGCGCGCCAATTCTCTTGTTGTTGCGAAGGATTCATGGATGACGCTGGCACCGCTATACACGTGAAAGCCGTCGACCTTCTCGCAGAACATGCGCCCGCCGATCTTGTCCGAGGCCTCCAGCACTCTAACGCGGCATTTGCTATCCTTGCGGCGGCCAGCGAGTGTCCAGGCTGCGGCGAGACCGGCCGCACCCGCGCCCACCACTACGATCTCTGATCCGTTCGGAAACCGAGATCGGTTGTGACTCACATTAATCTCAGAACCGCTCATGGCATGGCTCTCGCAATGCACCGAAGAAATGAGGCTGCTACTTTGTCCAACTTTGACAGTGTTGGATCCGATTGCCTGGCAGAGTTGTTCTCAAAGAAATCGAACCTGGAGGCTAACAATAGAAGGTGCACTTAAAGTGAATTAACGGTCTAATAACGTGCCTGTTACGTGAATGTTCGACTGGATATCCCAAACTGAGACGAGTGCCGTTCAATGTGGCTGGAGACCGACTCTTTTATGGAGTGGGCGGCCTCTGCTGCGGATGTGCCGAGCAGCCCATCGAGGTCCAATACGGCGCCACCGCCGGCGTCTTGAACACCATGAGGAAGGGAGGCAGTCTGGTCCGCCTCAGTTCTACAGCCACTCGCGGGCGTGTTCCCGGTTGCGCCATCCGGCCTGCTACTGTTCCGGCAGACGGGTGGCAGCTTCGGCGAAGGTGGGGATGCACTCCGCGCGACGCTTCTGCGCCAGTGGATCCCCGCCCTGGCCGGCGAGCTTGCGGTTGGCGAGCGCCTTCTCTCGAGCCTCTGCCAGGGAGACCAGGGCGAGGCTGCCGAGTCCGAACTCACGGTGGCGGTCACGGATCACGAGGCGTTGAATCCAACTCCGGGTTCCGGTAGGTTGGACGAAGAGATTGAGGTCGTTGCCGGCGGCGTTTCTTCCGGGCGGAGCGGAGGAAAGAGGACGAAAGGGCCATTTGGGGATGGGGGCTGGCGGGCTTGCTTTTGGTTAGCAGTCGGGCGGAGTCGTCTACATCAACCATTCCCACGTTGTATGGGGGATGGCAGTGGGTTATAAGGGATGATTCGAGCGGATGGAGTTACTGGCAATCAGAGACAACACAAGAAGCCGAACACGTTTCTCCCATTAATGTTGCTCCCCCTCGGTGAGACATGCTCTCCTGTCATGGCTGCTCCCTCTCAACGTGAATACTTCAATGAGCGGGTGGGCGACTTCGATGTGCCCCAGCCGGCGCCTGTGATCGAACGCCTGGCGGAGGTGGTCGGCGCGGCCGGGTTGCACCCCGGCGAAGTGGTGCTGGATATCGGAACCGGTGTGGGCGTTCTCGTCCCCCTAATCCAGTCCTTCAATCCCTCCCGTATCGTCGCCTGCGACATCGCCGAGAAAATGTTGCAGCGGCTGCAGCAGAAACATCCCCTGGTTCAGACCATTCACTCGGACGTGGCCGATCTTCCACTGGAAGACGACTCGGTGGATGTCGCCTTTCTGAACGCCATGTTCGGGAACATCGCCGACAAACCCCGAGCCTGCAGGAATCTAAGCCGCATGTTACGGCCGGGAGGCCGCATGGTGGTGAGCCATCCCGAGGGCAGGGCATTCGTGGAAGAGCTTCGCCGCACCAGCCCCCTGGCCATTGAGTCGTTCCCCCAGCGCACCCAGTTCCAGTCGCTGCTCCAGCCGCTGGGGCTGGAGGTGATCACCTATCGGGACGAACCCAAGCTCTACCTGATGGTGGCCCGGAAAGAACGTTGATGGGACGGTGCAGCGGCTCGGTCAGGGATCGAGGCGGGCCAGGATGCGCAGGGGGCCACCGCTGCCGCCCTTGATTTTCATGGGAAGGGCCAGGATGGTGAAACCCCTGGGAGGCAGCTCGTCGATTCGGGCCACGTTCTCGAAAATGGGGATGCTGTGTTCCGCCAGGATGACGTGAGTCTTGAAGTCCTTGGATTGGCCATAGTCGATGCTGGCGGTATCGAGCCCGATGGCCCTGATGCGGCGGTGGTCCACTAGCCATCGGGCGGCCTCGGGGTGCAGGCCCGGGAAGTGAAGCTTGGGTAGCGCCGCCGGCCCGGTCTCCTCGGTTCCCAGATAGCGTGCCCGATCGGGCCAGTAGTCGCCAAAGCCCGTTTGCAGCAGGACGATCACTTCCTCCAGGCGGGAGCCGAAGCGCTCTTCCCACTCTCCAAAATCGTCGATGCCAACCTGGTAGTCCGGGTCTTGGCGGCACTGGGCGCGGACGTCGATGACGACTCCGGGAGCGATCAGCCGCTCCAGCGGGATCTCGTCCACTGTCTCCCTGTCCTTGAAGAAATGGATGGGAGCGTCCAGGTGGGTGCCGCCATGTTCAGCCGTGCGGAAACGGTTGGCCGAGTAGAAGTAGCCTCCCGGGGTGATGCCGTGGAAGGCCCGCTCCAGGGAGAATCCCTCTTCGGTGGGCCAGAAGATGGTGTGCTCGTCAAAAGGATGGGTCAGATCGACATAGGTGGGCTGCCCGACCGAAGGCGAATCCGCACAACCACCCAGTCCCACGAGCAGAACCAGCGTTGGGAAGACTATTGCCGGGATCTTCATGATATGCGGTTTCGATTGGCTTGGGCCCGGCTTACACCAATGGCAAGGTGCGGAACCGGCAAACACGCCTAACCGGATCCCTGCGGCTAGGGTCAGAGGAACACTCAAAAAAATCCTATACCCCGGCAGTGTCGTGGGTTTAGGGAGAGCTGCGAAGCTGCGGTTGGAGTGGGTAGGCAAGGAAACGCTGACTACAAGCCATCCTTATAGAGCTGCGAAGCAGCGCCCTCGTGTAGCCCCGGGCGGCAGCCCGGGGTCGTATGGGTTCTGCGTCAACCTAGCCGCGAATGCGGCGAATAGGCAGCACCCGTCCCGGTACCCACAGCCCTTCCAAAACAACAATACCCCGCAGCAACGGATTAACAACTTCGCTCCGAACCGCGCTGCTCCTTCCCAACACCTCCAAACGGGCCGTTCCTCTCAACCCTTCAACACCCCGTCGCAAAAAATCACGCCTGGCCCATCATCGAGCGCATCTCCCGAACGGCGCCAATGGCCCGGTCGATGTGGGCCATGGTGTTGTAGACGTGGGGGCACAGGCGCAAGCCCCCCGCGGTAGACCCGGCGATGCCGTAGCGGGTGTAGAGTCGGTTTAAGACCTCCCCGCGCTTTTCCGGCGGCACCTGGATGATACAGACCCCTCCGCTCAGTTCCGGGTCCTCGGGAGTGACCAGTCGGCAGCCCTCGGCCTTCAACCCTGCTTTGAGCGCCCCGGCCAGCTCGAAGATCCGGGACTCCACTCGATCGAAGCCGAGGCGGCGGTGGAAATCGACGGTGGTGGCGATCGCGGCCAGTCGAGCGTCGTCCCTCTGGCCGAAGGATTCGAACTTCCTGGCGCCTTTCACGTCCGGATCCACGTCGCTCCCCCAGCCGGGCGAGACCAGGTTGGGCCAGATCTCCTCGATGCGGCTCCTCTTGACGTAGAGCAGTCCGACTTCCTTGGGGCCGCAAAACCACTTGTGGCTGCTGGCCGCAAAGGAGTCGCATTGAAGCTCCCTCAGATTGAGGTTGAAAGCGCCCCAGGTCTGGGCGCCGTCGACATGAACATGGATATTTCGGCGGTGGGCCAGTTCGCAGAGTTCGCGGATGGGAAGCCGCACCCCGCTGACGTTGGAAACATGAGTCAGGGCCAGGACTTTGGTTCGGGGGCCCAGAGCCGCCTGGAAGGGCTCCACCAGTTGATCGATCCGGGTGGGCTCGGTGGGAGTCTCGACTCGTTTGACGCTTGAGTGGAAGCGGGCGGCCCGCACCTGCCAGGCCACGTTGTTGGTGGGATGGTTCTGGCCCCAAAGCAGGACCTCGTCTCCCTCCTTGAGCGGAAGGCCGTTGTTGATGATGTTGTTGGCCTCGCTGGTGTTGCGGACCAGGGCCACCTCGTCGCTGTCCACCCCCAGTTGATCGGCGACCTGCTTGCGGGAGAGTTCCAGCATGGTCGTGAACTTCCGGCGATTGTTGAAGGAGCAGTCGACGTCAATGTCCTGGGTGAGTTCCACTACCGCTTCCGCGACCACCCGCGGAGCCGGGCATAGGTTGGCGGCGTTCATGGGGACGCTGGCTTCGCGAAAGGGGAACTGTCGCCGCACCATCTCCCAAAAGGCTTCATGGTCGGGAGCGGCGCCCAGGCTGGAAGTCAGGGCGGAAAGGGAGGGGAGGCCGGCCGAGAGGAAAGCGGTTCCCTGGGCCAGCCTGTGCAGGACCGAGCGTCGGGACAAATCGGTCATGATGGGTTCACCCCGGCATGGAGCCGATCATTCCGGAAAAGGGGCGGCGCAAGCCCGCTGCCGGCAAACGGGACGGCTTTGGCGGATCACCCGGTCAGCCGGTCCCGAGGGCGTCCGCCATGCAGTCCGGTCACAGCGTATTGATCATCACGCCGCCGTCGACCACCAGGGTTTCCCCGGTGATGTAGCTGCCGGCCTCGCTGGCCAGCAACAGGGCCGGACCGATGAGTTCTTCGGACTCGCCCCAGCGCCCCAGAGCCGTTCGACGGGCGAAGACGGCCTTCTGGTCCTCGTTGAGCAGCGACGCCGGCAGATCGGTCCAGAAGGGACCGGGTGCGATGCAGTTGACGGTAACGTTGTAGGGACCCAGGTCCAGCGCATTGGCCTTGGACAGGCCGATCAATCCGTGCTTGGTGGCATTGTAGACGTTGCGGGTGGACTTGCCTCCCAGCCCCATGATGGAGGAGATGTGAATGACCCGGCCCCAGCGGCGTTCCTTCATCTGGGGGACCAGGGCGCGTGTCAGCACCATGCAGGAGCTGAGGTTCAGTTCCACGATCCGGTCCCAGTCCTCGTCCCGGATCTCGTCGATGAGCGAGGGAGTGTTGGAACCGGCATTGTTGACCAGGATATCCACCCGGCCCATTTCCTCCAGGGTGCGGCGGGCCAGGTCCTCGGCCTCCTCCCGCCGGGTCAGGTCCGCCACCAGCGCCAGGCCCTTGCTGTCGGTTCCCTCCAGGATCTCGACCAGGGCCCTGTCCAGCTCGTCCTGGTGACGGCTGCTGATGACCACGTCGGCTCCGGCTCGGGCGAATCCCAGCGCCATGGCCTTGCCCAGACCCTTGCTGCCTCCGGTCACCAGGGCCACCCGTCCCGAGAGATCGAACAACGACTGATTGCTCATGCTTGGTTCCTTTCCGTTGCGTGGTCGGTCGGACTGCCGCGGCCGGACCGTTTGCCGCCCGCATGGTATCACAGGCGTGCGCTTGCAGCGGCGCCGGGCCCTTGTCCCGGCGGGGGGCAATCAGTCCGCGCGCAGGGCCGGCGCCACCGGTGACCGTGTCACCGCCCGGACGGCGGCCAGCGAGGAGATGAGGCCGGCGGCCAGGACCGCCAGCAACAGCCATGCCAGGGCCGTCGGACTGAGGTGTCCTCCGGTGGACCGCCAGGCCGGGAGGATGGCCACCACCGCCGAGAAGATCCCGAACAGCAGGCCCCAACCCAACAGCAGGAAATTCTCCGAGATCACCAGTCGGGCCAGGTGGCCGGAGTGGTAACCGACGGCCGTCATCAGCGCGAATTCCCTGCGGCGTTCCAGCACGTTTCTCAACAGCACCACACCCAGACCGAAGGTGCCCAGCAGGAGCCCCATGCCGCCCAGGGCCTGGAAGGTGGAGAGATAGGTGTTGTTCACGCGATGAAAGGCGGCCAGCCTCACGGCCGTGGGAACCGCGTCGAATCCGTAGTCGGAGAGCCGGTCCTCCAGCGTCGCCGTAATTTCCTTACCGGTTCCGGGGGGCGTATCCACCAGAAAGAAACGGAAGCCGTCGATTCGCGGAAACGCTCTGAGGAAGTGCTTCTCCGACATGATCAGCTCCGATTGGAACAGGCTGTCCTGCAGGGCTGCCACCAGGCGAAGGCGCAGGGGCGCCTCTCCCTGGGCGTTGAGGACCAGTTCTTCCCCCAGTTGCCGGTGGAGGACATACTGCATCGAGTTGGCGTCGGCGATGACGGGAATGACGCCGTCCGGCAACTCCTGGTGCAGGAGCTGCCAGGGGTTCTCGGGCTCGCGCGAACCCGACAGGGTGGCCTGGAACCGGAAGCGGGACTGGGAGAGAAAGGAGTCGGGAGCTCCCAGGATTCTGGGACTGGACGGTCGATAGAGATTGAGACAGCTGGCATCGTCGCCCGGCCTCAGCCGAAAGGCGCTGAAGGTGACCTTGGCCAGGGCGTCCTTGTCGTCTGAAGACAGGTTCAGCGCCTCCCGGCCGGAAGGGGAGTTGGGGTCGTCGTGGACTGGAAGCAGGGATTCCGCCACCAGGGCGAATCCTCCGGTTCCCGACTGGCGGTCCCGAGGGCTGGAGCGGTCGGTGCGGCGAAAGGCTTCAACCGTGACGATGATGAAGGTGGCCGAAGCGATCAGCGCGATGCACAGCAGGCTGCGGCCCGGACGGATGGTGGCGTTTCGGAATCCCAGCCGGGATACGCCCCAGCCGCCCTGGGACTGCAGGATCGGACGGCGCGTCCGTCGCAGCCATCCCGACTGCCAGGCAAGCAGGGCCAGCAGGCAGAGGCTGCCGGAGGCAAAGAAGCCCAGCTCCCGGCTGAGCCCGCCGGCCAGGCTGGCCAGCAGGAACCCCACGGCCGCAGCGGCCAGCAGGAGGGCGGTTCGGCTCCGGCCCGGGCTGCGCCGGCGGCTTCGGGATCTCCAGCGTTCCGCCACGCCGCCGCTCTTCCCACTCTTCTTGCCGGAAGCCGGCGAGGCAGCCACCGGCCCGGCCTCCTGGTAGAGCCAGGAGCCCGTCAGCAGACTGCGCGGGCTGATGGACACCATCCTCCTCAGGCTCCAGGCGATGCAGATCAGGGCGGTCAGGATCCCGCCCAAACCGCCGGCCAACAGGGAGAAGCCCGAGACATGGAGTCTCAACTGGGTGGTGCCCACGGCATCCACCCACCAGGTGCGCAGTCCCAGCATGATGAGGGAGGTGTAGCCCAGAGCCCCCGCCAGGCCCAACAACGTGCCCAGCCCGGCCAGCAGAACTCCTTCCTTGAGAAACAGGCGGCGGATCCCGGCAGGGTCGAACCCCAGGGCTCGAAGCAATCCGATCTCCTGGACACGCTGCTCCAGCCCCAGCCTGAAAAAGAGGCTGGTGAGCAGCAGGGCCGATACCACCAGGAAGAAGCTGAAGTAGACGAAATACTGTCCGAAGTCGGTGACTCCCCGCGAGGCCTGCTCGGCTTGAGTTCCGACCGACCGCAACGAGAATCCGAATTGGGCGGGATCGGTGGTGCGCTTGAGTTCGGATTCCAGGCGTAAGCGAAGACTCCGGAGCGCCTCCGGCCCAGCGGCCGGGGCCCCGGGGGGAGGGTAGACCCGGATCGAGGACAATTGGCCATGGCGGGACCGCCACAGCTGCTGTCCGACCGTCAGGGGGATGAAGGCCTTGGGAGTGGTGCGGTATTCCTCCCAGTAGTCCTCGTCCCGAGGACGAATGCGTCCCAACTCCATGGGGAAGGGAGGATCCCAATCCACCAGGGTCCTGGATTCGGTGATGCCGGGGTAGGCAGGCGCCAGGTCCCTGTCTGCCAGCGAGCCTCCCATGGGGACCACGTCGCTCAGACGAAACCTGGCGGACCGGGTCAGCAGCCGGCCCTGCTCGGCCCAGAGGTAGTATTCCAGCTCCAGCAGATCTCCGGGGCGCGCCTCCAGGTCCTGCGCGGCCCATCGGTTCAGCACCACCGGAGGCAGTTCGCGGCCGGGACTTGTCGGCGGCAGGCCGAAGGATGGGAAGTCGAGGCCGGTCACCAGCGAATAGGGGATCTCGCGGCCGCCGGCTCGGATGGTATTGGCCAGGTAGGTGAACAGGAAGCGGGTGCGAAGTCCCAGGGCATTTGCGGCATTGCGAACGTGGTCGGCCAGTCCCTCGCCGATGAGAGTGCCCTCGGTTTCGACCGACAGGCACTGCTGTCGGTCCAGTACCCGCAGCTTCAGATCGGTGTCTTCCAGTGAATAGACGTCCCGGAGGATTCCCGCCAACTGGTCCGGTTGCACCGGGTCGGAGGTCGGCTGCCGGCCCGGGTCGGCTCGGCTGACCAGCAGGGTGTTGATTCGGTTGGGGACATCCAGATCCCGCTGCAGGCGACGCAAGGGGACGAAGACGGCCCGTACCGGACCCTGCCCGGGGCTCAGCGAAAACTCGCCCATGCGGGAGGGCTCGAGGATGCCGCTGACCGAAAGGCGCAGGGTTCGTCCCACCCGGTCCCGGCGGCCGTGCAAGGAATCGCGGGGCACGTTGGAGGGTTGCTCCAGACGCAGCAGAACCGGGCTGCCTGGCTCGACCCCCAGGTCTCTGGCGGCCTCCGGGCTGAGCAGGACCCGACGGCCCGACCGCGGGCCGGAACCGAAGTCCGGATCGGGCTCCACGCCCTGAAATCCCCAGAATCGTTCATCCACTCCATAGACCGAAACGCCGGCGGCGCGGCGCCCGGTCTCGGGCTGGGTGAGCCGGCCCTCCTGAACCAGAAGGGGGCAGACGGTGCCGAAGGACCCGGAAAAGTCCGGATGGGCGGTCATATCCCCGGCCAGGGACTCCCGGAAGAAAATGCTCGAGGCAATCACCCAGTGGGCGGCGCCCAGCCTTTGCAGGGCCAGCTGCCTGAGGCTGCCGCGCACGGAGTCTCCGACCAGCAGCGATCCGGTCAGGACCGCTACCGCCACGGCCACGCCGGCCACCACCGCCAGGTGCGTGCGCCAGTAGTGGGCCAGGCTGCGTCGCGTCAGGGGGAGGGAGGCCATTTTGGTGATTAGTGGCTAGTTAATGGGATCGACACGTCAAGCAACTGGGCGGTCTCGGTTCAGTCCTTCAAGTAGTGCAACCATTTCGTCAAGCGCTTGGCCACACCCGAAGCGTTCCACCGACCACTTTTCACTCTCCACTCGTCTGAAGCATCCCTGTTTCACTCCGTATGATCCGTCCCGTCGTCGGGGACGGTGGGGCGGCTAATCACTTTCTCCAATTGCCGATCCGTCAACCGGTATTGCACCGGGAAGCGAGCGGCCAGAGTCGGGCTGTGGGTTACCACCAGCAGAATGGAGCCATGCTGCCGGTGTTGCTCCACCAGCAGGTCGGCCACCGAGGCTGCCGAGCGGCTGTCCAGATTGCCGGTCGGCTCGTCGCAAAGCAGCAGCGAGGGTTTTCGAACCATGGCGCGAGCCATGGCTACCCGCTGTTTCTCGCCGCCCGAGAGTTCGGCGGGACGGTGGTCCATCCGATCCCTGAGGCCCACCTGGTCCAGCAGTTCCAGTGCTCGCTGCCGGTAGTCTTCGGTTGCTTTCTCGATCAGGGTCGGAGCCAGCACGTTCTCCAGCACCGAACACTGGGGCAGCAGGCAGTGGTCCTGGAAAATGAACCCGATGTGGCGGTTTCTGAACCTGGCCAGATCCCGCTCCGCCAGTTGGAAGGGATGGCATCCCTCCAGCACCACCTCACCGGCTGTCGGAGGCTCCAGTGTGCCGAGGATGTAGAGCAGGGTGCTCTTGCCGCTGCCGGAGGGTCCCATGATGGCGGCGGCTTCGCCCCGGGCCAGGGATAGCGAGACGTTCTCGAGCAGATGGAGCGGGCCCCGCGGTGTCGGATAGTCCTTGGAGAGCCGGCTGATTTCGAGCATGGGTCAGGTAGACAGGGCTCGCACGAGAGCAGGCCGCCGACATGAGAAGAGGCAGGAAGGCAGTGGGTCGGTGGATTGTCCCCGATGCCTACGAGGAAGCTCTCTGCACGATGGCGCGGTAGGCCTCCACCGCCGCTACAGCCATGCGGGGCAGGCTGTAGTGATCCTGCACTCCCTGCCGGCCGTTTTGGGCCAGGCGCTCGGCCAGACCTGGATCCCGGTAGACGGCATGGAGCCCTTCCGCCAGGCTGTGTTCCTGGTCCGGGTCGGTGAGCAGTCCCCCCGAAGTCTTCTCGATCATCTCGGTGAAGGCGCCACGCCGGGGTTGCACCACCGGAATGCCGCTGGCCATGGCTTCCAGGATGGGTATCCCCTTGTGCTCGTCGTGGGTGGCCGGCACCGAGAGCACGTCCAGGTTTTCCAGGAAACGCAATTTGGCCGGGCGATCCAGAGAGCCATGATAGCAGAATTCCCGTTCCAGCCCCCATTGGCGGAACTGCTTGCGGATCTGTTGCAGATAGGTGCGGTGTTCGGGCCCCAGGTAACCGGCCACGTCCAGCCGGGTCGGACCGACATCCTCTAGCTGCTTCAGGCGCCGGTAGGCCCGGCACAGCTCGTGCAAACCCTTCTCCGGAGCGATTCTGGAAAGGTAGCCGACACGGAAGGTCTCTGACCGTGGCGAGCGCCGGTTTCCATAATCCCCGGACCGGACTCCCAGCGGTATCAGGTGCATTCGGTCCGGTTCGATCCCCAACAGCTCCTGCATGATGCCGGCGCAGTACCGGCTCACCGGGGCGAATCCGTCCACCCATCGGACCTGTCGCCGTATCGATTCCAGGGCCTGGCTGCGGTAGGGTTCCGGTAGTTCCTTGAGAAACAGGTCTTCTCCCTGGAGGGTGCAGCACACCGGTCGTCGAAGCGCCGCCCGAAGAGGTTCGGCCAGTCCGATCAGAAGGGAGTTGGGCAGAACGATGACATCGGGCGGAGGCTGCTGCCGCAGCCAGGAGATCAGCTTGAGCAGCTCCTTTTTTTGATAGCCGGACTCCCCCTGCAGCATGGAAAGGGTCAGGGCTCCCAGTTGGCGGGGATCGGTCTTGACCCCCAGTCCCGAGAAGAAATTCAACACGGGTCGGGAATCCCAGACCCTGTCGAGGAGCCACGGAGTTTTCCGAAAAAGGGGGTAGAGCTGCTGGAGATAGACGCTCAGTCCACCGAAGAACACCCGGCTCTGACTCACGTTGGGTTCATCGGTCAGGGTAGGGGTATAGATGGGCAGGAGGGTTACATCGTGCCCCAGCTGCGTCAATTCCGCGGCCAGGGAATTGTCTCTCAGGCAGCTGCCGCAATACATGCCGGCTGCACCTGCGGTGATCGAGAGGATCTTCACGAATTCAATTGGTCCGATGCCGGGGAGTTGCCGTCAAGCACTCGGTGCACATCGGTCTTCACTGAAGACGAGGCGATTGTGGCTGTCGCCTGAACGGCTGTCAAGTTCAATACGGGAATGACGGTCGGCCCCCTCCGTCTGCGCACTCACGCCGGAAGAATCGCTCCGCTCAGCAGAGCAACTCACCCCCTGAGGTGCGAGCGGTCCGGCGCAGGGAAAAGGGTTCCGGAATAGAGGCCGCTTGGGATAAACTGAGCGCTTGGTCGAGCGGCCTTGGGGGTCTGTGCCTGGCCACATCCAGTCCGCCACTCGGCTGAACGTTAGAGGTCACCGACGATGAATGTAGCTGTACTCGGCCCGCCGGGATGCGGCAAGGGAACCCAGTCCAAGCTCCTGGCCGCCCATTTCGGTCTCAAGCACTTTTCTCTCGGGGAAATGCTCAGAATGGAAGTGGGCAAGGGAACGGAACTGGGAAAGAAGACCGAAACCCATCTGAAAGCGGGCAAGCTGGTCCCCGAACCCATCGTCCTGGACCTGTTCAGGGCCTACGTCAGCCGAAACGGCGATCAAGGACATATTCTGGACGGCTATCCCCGCACCCTGATTCAGGCCAAGGCATTGGACGCCCTCCTGAGCTTGTCGGCAGTGGTTCTCTTCGAGATCACCGAGGAAGGCGTGTTGTCACGTGTGGCCGGCCGGGTGGTGGACGCCGAGGGACGGACCTACAACCTGAACAGCAATCGCCCTCCCGCCGGGGTCCAAACGAAGCGCCGCGACGACGACCGCCCTGAGGTCGTCCAGGGCCGTTTTCGGGGATATCTCCTGGAGATCGAACCCATTCTCAGCCACTACCGCCAGCGGGGGATGCTGATAACGGTCAATGCCTCCGGCAGCATCGGCTCGGTCCTGGATCAACTGCTGGGCAGCCTGGGGCAGACGGCGGAAGCCGTCTGAGTGATCAGTGACTAGTGGATAGTTATTTGAATCGAATCGTATAAGGCTGTTGTAGATCTCGGCGCACTCCCCAATAGGTTGCAATCAGCTCACCGCCGCTTGCTTGGTCCCGAAGCTCTTCACGGACAACTCTCCACTCTTCACCCTCCACTCTCCACTAACAACTAACCCCTAACCATCGCCGGACTTCAGCCAGAATTCGTGGAAATGGTGCAGTGGGCCTCCGGCTTGACCGGACTCGCCGGAAGACCGCCAGGTCCCGCTCAAATACTCCCGGGCCGCGTGCACCGCTTCCAGTTCCGGGTGCCCCTTGGCCAGGAAGGCCGCGATGGCCGCCGAATAGGTGCATCCGGTGCCCTGCTTGGGGCCTCCGTGGAGATAAGGTCCGGCGACTCTGTGTATCTCGCTGCCGTCGTAGACCAGGTCGACCACCTCCCGGGCGCCGGCATGACCGGATCCGACATCCCGCCGATGGCCGCCTTTCAGGACGACCCAACCCGGACCCATCCCATGGATTTCCCGGGCGGCGCGGATGCAGTCGGATTCATCCCGCAATCGGCTTCCGACCAGCGCCTCGGCTTCCGGCAGATTGGGAGTGACAATCCGTGCCAGGGGCAACATCCTGTGGCGCAGGACCTCCAGCGAGCTCTTCTGAAGAAGTGCGCTGCCGCTGGTGGCTGCCATGACCGGGTCCACTACCAGCGGAATGGAGGGGTAGCGGCTCAGAGACGAGGCTATGCCCTGAATGATCTCGGGACCGCCCAGCATCCCGGTCTTGATGGCCTCGGCTCCGATATGGGATAGCACTGACCGGATTTGCGAGACCACCAGGCTCACCGGAAGACAGGTCAGGGCATCGATCCGCAGGGCGTTCTGAGCCGTCACCGCGGTAATGGCAGACGTGCCGTAAATCCCCAGCGCGGCAAAGGTTTTCAGGTCCGCCTGGATCCCGGCTCCGCCGCTCGAGTCCGAGCCGGCAATGGTCAGGGCTTTCAGGAAGGGCATGGCCCGGACAGATTAGCCCAGATCGCCAATACTGTAAACCGGGCTCGTCCCAGGCCATGTCCGAAATGGGACTGGTCGGGCCTCCGCCTCGCCGCGGGGGCCATTCGAGGCGAAACACTGGACTATTCGTTAGGAGAAACCCGCAATAAAGAACCACAAATGAACACGAATAGACACCAATACAGATGGACTGCCTTCAACCACAAGAGACACCAAAATGCTTCTTCAACTTTGTTACTTCGGTATCCCTTCGTGTCCTTCGTGGGGAACCTCCTAGATATCGGTTTCCCCTCCAATTGACAATTCAAGCTTCTTGCAAAATTCGTAGCGGGACAGGTCGTCTTGCCGGCAAACTCGAGGTTCTGCCTTTTTCGATATCGGGTGCGACCTGGTGAGAATGCTGCCTAACCACAAAAAGCACAAAAGGCACAAATGGTGTTTTTGTGCCTTTTGTGGCCATTCCCGATAAACGTCCCGCTCCCGAATTTTGCAAGAGGCTCAACCCATCAATCCGTTCATTGGTGTTCATTCGTGTCCATTCGTGGTTCGTCTTTACCCCTCGTGAATAACTCTCTTGACTCCTTTGTGCTCTTCTTGGATCCCCTTCCCGATCCTTGGCGTTTCCCTCCCCAGCCTCCACCAACTCCCTAGTGCCCCCTGGTAGTCCTTCGTGTTCCTGGGTGGATCACTCATTTCTTCTTGGCTGCAGGATTCAACAAAACTTGACAAAGGGCGAATAAAAAGCGAATATATAGCTATGCTCAAGGAGCCCGGAAAACTGGTGGGGATCGCCCGGCTGGCGGCGGAGAGCACCCAATTGGTGCGCAAGCGGCGTGCACGCTATATGTCCATCGAGGTCAAATCGGTGCTGAACCGTTGCTCGAATCCGGAAATGCCGTTCTACTGGACCATCAATCCCTACCGGGGCTGCGAGTTCGGCTGCAAGTACTGTTACGCTCGCTATACTCACGAATACATGGGCCGGGAGGAGGCAGGCCAGTTCGAGTCCGAGATCTATGCCAAGCGTAACGGGGATGCCGTTCTGGAGAAGGACCTGTTGTCGGCCCGGCTGCGAGACCGGCCCATTGCCATTGGCACCGCCACCGATCCCTATCAGCCGGCTGAAAGGCGCTTCAAGCTGACCCGGGCGATTCTGGAGAGGCTGGCCGAGTGGCGCGGGCTCCGGATATCACTGACCACCAAGTCCGACCTGGTCCTGCGGGACCTGGAATTGTGGAAGGAAATTGCCTCCCGCAATGAGGTGCACCTCAATATCACTCTCACAACCCTCTCCACCCAATTGGCCAGAGCCTTGGAACCACGGGCGGCTACACCCCGGCGGAGGCTACTCGCCCTCGAGGAGCTGTCAAGGGTGGGTATGAGCACAGGGGTGCTGGTCATGCCGGTGCTTCCCCGGATTACCGACCGACCGGCAGACCTGGAAGCCCTGGTACGCGGCGTCAAGCGCCGGGGCGCAGTCTATCTGGCTGCCAGGGTCCTGTTTGTCACCTCCTCCATCGAGAAAGTCTGGGTGCCCTTTCTGCGGGAGCAATTTCCGGAGCTGGTGCCGGTCTACCGGGATCTCTACGGGCCGCCACAGGGCAGACTGAAGATCTATCGCAAGCGGATTTCCGATCTCATCCGCCGGTTGTGCGACCGGCACCAACTCGGGAGAAAGCCTCCCTCGGCCGGGCCGCTGCTGGAGCCGGGACTGTGGCGACAGTCCCTGCTGCCGCTGGACTGGAGCGGAGAGGGTTCGCCTCCCTGGCCTGATTCCGCTGCCGGGCTCGATTGATCCGGCCAGCGCCTTCTTGAAGAAGAACCACCAATGGACACGATTGAACAGGGATTGGGATGGGCCTGATTCAATGACCAACGGCACCCGAACGCTGCTGCGATATCGTGACATTGATATCACGACGTCGTGGGAGCCGCTTTCGTCACGATTACCCTTCAAGGAAGAGTCAGTGCAACCGAAGTGGCTGGATGGTCTCCTTGAATCCCGATTTGAAAATCCCTTCGTTGCCCTTGGTATTCCTTCGTGTAACTTAGTGGATTACTCTTTTTCGTTTGTTTCGGATAAGCGAACATGATCAAGGTACCGGATTTTCTCCAGCGCGCGCTTGCGAGCGAAGAGCAAAGCGGTCGCTTCGGTCGGGAGAGCGTGTTCCCGCTGGAGGGAATAGGACACGCCGGGGCATGCCCAACGCAGTCTGTTTCCGATTGACCACAAGACAGGACCAATATGCTGCTGAAAATAAACAGTCTCTGATGGTTTCGGTAGCGACCTGGGGGGAAATGCGGGCTAAAATGCCGTCGGGCAGGTCGAACGGTCGCCGGTTCAATGCCAGCGCATTGGGCGGGAGGAAAGTCCGAACTCCACAGGGCAGTGTGCCCCGTAATACGGGGGGCTCATGGAGTTTCTCCATGGGTACGGAAAGTGCAACAGAAAAGATACCGCCCCGCAAGGGGTAAGGGTGAAATGGTGCGGTAAGAGCGCACCGGGTGCCCGGCAACGGGCATGCCTGGCAAACCCCACATGGAGCAAGTTCAAATAGGGATGGAGGCGTGACCCGCGCCGCTTGACATCCGGGTAGAATGCTGGATCCGGGAGGCAACTCCCGGGCTAGAGGAATGACCGTTGCCCTCTACGAGGGAACAGAATTCGGCTTACAGACCTGCCCATCATTCCCCCATGGAGACGGCGTCCAAGAAGCGGGTAGAAGGCTGATGCGTGGGCCGCTGGCCGCTGTTCGCTAATTCCCGACAGGCGTACTGGCAGCGTTGGCTTCGGATCCGATGGCGAACCGGATCACCTGCGTTTCGTCGGTAAAGAAGGTCCTGGTTCCGGTAGCGGTGGCCCCTTCGGCGATTTCGGGAACCCCGGTTACGGTGAACTGCTGAGCCGGGTTGTCGCCCGGTTCGCTGGTGAATTTGTAGCCGCTCTTGGTCCCCGATCCCAGATCGGAGGGGATCACGCCGTCCTCCGCCAGACCCGCCAGGTTGGTGAAGGTGCCGTGGGTGGACCGGTACATGAGCTGGCCGGTACCGATCGTTCTCATGGAAGCGGTAGCGGAGGCTTCGTTGGCCGAACGCCTCGCCCTGAGGAGGTTCGGGACCGCTATGGCGGCGATGATCAGGATAATCGCCACCACGATCAGCAACTCGATTAAAGAAAATCCCTTGCGCATCGTGCCCTCTGGACGTGCCTTCCTGAAATCGTTGTTTTTCGTCTGAGTCTTACAGACTACCATCGCCTCCGGTGCTGTCAATTGTCGATTCGTCCAATACCGCATCGGGTGCGACCTGGTGAAAAATGATGTCTAGCCACAAAAAGCACAAAAGTCATAAATTGGGATTTGTGTCTTTTGTGGCCATTCCCGGCAAACGTCCCCCTGCCGAAATTTGCAAAAGGCTCTGATGATTCTTGATATCTGATTGGGGAGCAAGGACGATCGATTCTGCCTCAAATCTGCAATCAACAATCGAAAATCCTGACCTCACAATACTTGACCCGTCCGCCGATGTTGTTTCGACTGAATTCCTCTACCTTCCGGCGGGAAGAATTGGCAATCCCGGAACGCCCACATCCAGACGAACCAGGCCGCCGGGGCTGGGTTCCCCGTCGCCGCCGGTGACGAAGGCGGTGGCCAGGTCGGGGCCGGCGAAGCAGATGTTGCTGGTGCAGCGCATGCCGGTGTCGTAGCTGGCCAGCAGCCGTCCCTCGGGAGACAGCACCTGCACCGTCGCCATTCCGTAGTGGGCGACCCAGAGACGCTTGTCCCGGTCCAGGGCCATGCCGTCCGGCAGATTCTTGCCACCCTCTTCGCCGTCGGGATGGCGGGGAAGGTCGGCGAAGACCCGGGGAGGTCCCGCGGCCCGGCCCGGCCCGGCAAGGGGAATGAGGATCACCCGGTTGGGGAGGCTTTCGGAGACGAACAGGCTTCGAGCGTCGGCCGACAGCGCAATGCCGTTGGGGGTGTCCATGTCCCGGGCCACCACGGTCTGCCTTCCCTCCAGGTCCACGAAGATGACGGCGCCCTTCCCGGGCAGGCAGTCAGTGAAGTAGAACCCCTCTCCGGGGTGCAGGCAGATGTCGTTGGGGCCGTCGATCTCCAGGTCCTGGCAGCGTCCCCCGGCGGCCCGACCCAGCCGGCCTCCCTCCGGATCGAACCGCAGCACACCGTGCTCCGTGCCGTCACAGACCAGGTGTTCTCCATTGGCCAGGATCTTGTGGCCGTTGGGGGCCGCACAGGTGGCCCAGACCATGGGCTCGCCGCCGGGGGCCATCCTGGAAATCGAAGTTCCGTGGGAAAAATAGAGGTTGCCCTCCAAATCGATCACCGGACCTTCGGAGTAGTATTCGAGAGTGAGTGCCCTGACCGGCTGGACAGCATCGGGTTGAGGCAAGGGGAACGAGGTCATTGAGGTCCTCCATGAAATAGAAACAAGTGCCACCCCCGCTCTGGTGGGCGGATCATCCGAGAGTGAAACAAGAGAAGTTCATGGCCTGTCGGGAACAAGATGATTGAACATCGATGCACAGGATGCACAGGATTAACAGGATGAGAGCTTCCTGCACGAGAAGCCGGCTCAGGCGATGATCCGGTGCGATTTTGCGGATTCCCGGAATAAGAAGCTAATGCTGAAAAAATCCTGTGCATCCTGTGCATCGATGTGAATCAAGAATCTGCCCATGCCCGACTTTGAACTGGTTTCCAGCCACCAGGCGCCAGCGTTTGTTTCGGGTAAGGCAAGACAAGGCCTTTAGCAAAATTCGGCAGCGGGACGTTAACCGGGAATAGCCACAAAAGGCACAAAAACACCAATGGTGCCTTTTGTGCGTTTTGTGGTTAGGCATCATTGTTCATCCGGTCGCACCTGATATTGAAACAGGCAGAAGCTCGGGTTTGCCGGCAAGATGACCTGCGCCGCTGCGAATCTTGCATCAAGCTCGACAGACAGAATAAACAGGATCTCCCGGAAATTCATCCCGTCCATCCCGAAAGATGCCGTTTTCGTCCGAGTTGGGCTATAATCCGCCTTCCGCCGGCATCGGTAGAGGGACGGCGCCCGCATTGGAAGACCCAGTGGCTGCACTGCCAGGGTCCGAAGCAGTTTCGTTGAACCCCCGAACAGGCTCATGAGCATGGTCACCGGTGAATCCGACCGTGAAAAAATCGAGGAGTCCCGGAGACGACTGGATGCCCACGTGGTGGAGATGGTGCAATGGCACTTCGATCCCGCCACCGGCTGTCCGTTCTGGTTGGAGTGGGCATCTTCAGCCGGTTGGGACCCCCGCCGGGAAGTGCGCGGCTTTTCCGACCTGGTCCGGTTCGGGCATTTTCAGGACGAGTGGCTACGAGGGGGCCCGGTGCGCCGCTGGGTGCCCAAGGCCCTGGCCGACCGTCCCGTCTATGTCTTTGAAACCGGCGGCACCACCGGTATTCCCAAGAGCCGGATCAACATCGAAGATTTTCGCATCGACTACGAGCTTTTTTCCGAGACCCTTCCGGAGGAGTATTTTCCCAGAGGCTCCAACTGGCTGATGCTGGGTCCCAGCGGCCCTCGCCGCCTGAGGTTGGCCGTCGAGCATCTGGCCCACTACCGCGGGGGCATCTGTTTCTGCGTGGACCTGGACCCGCGCTGGGTGATCAAGCTGATCAACAAGGGATGGATGGATCATCTCAAGGCCTACCAGGACCATGTCATCGACCAGGCCATAAACCTCCTGGGGGCCGGGCACGATATCCAGTGCCTGTTCACCACGCCCAAGCTTCTGGAGGCCTTGGCCAACCGCCTGGAGGAGGAGAATTCCAGCCTGGAGGAGTCCGGAATCAAGGGGATATTTTCGGGAGGCACCGAGTTCACTCCCCAGTGGCACCGCTTCGCCAGAGAGGAGCTGCTGGGAAGCGTCTACCTGACTCCCACCTACGGCAATACGCTGATGGGGTTGGCCGCCAGTGGGCCCAGCGGTCCCGAGAACGGCTACAAGATTACCTACTACCCGCCTCAGCCCAGGGCGGTGATCCAGTTGGTGGATTTCGACGACACGTCGCGGCAGGTGGACTACGGTGAGACTGGCCGCGTCATGCTGACCACACTGACCAGGGAGTTCTTCCTGCCCCGGTTTCTGGAACGGGACGAGGGAGAACGCGAGCCGCCCTGCGAGGCCTACTCCTGGGATGGGGTGAGCGGGCTGCGGCCCTATAGCCGGTTCGCCACCGCCACCACGGTGGGGGTTTATTGAGTCAGGCGCCCGCGGGACCGCCGGAGGGAAGGGTGGGGCGGCGCCGGGGATGGAATGGAGGATGACGTGATTCACTTTCCGGTCCTGCGCTGGGGAGAGCCATACAAGAGCCTGGAAGTCGAGAAGGTGGTCCACTTCGCCACCGGAGAGCCGGTAGCCGAGGTCAGCCAGGCCAATCCCGGTCTGGTGGCCAGGGACATGCGGCGTGCGGAGCGGGCGCGCCAGGTCTTGCGCGAGATCCCATCCGAGGAGCTTCTGACCCGGATCCAAAAGGCCGGCAGCCTCTTTTCCTCGGCCGAGCTGCCCCTGGGAGAAGGGACTCAGACTCCCGAGGAGTTTGTCCGCCAACAGTCGGCGACCACGGGCCTTCCGGAGCACATGTGCCGCATGAACATGGCCAAGCTCAGGTATGTCCTGGACGAGATCGGGAATATCCTGCGCTCACTGACGCGGGGCCTGGATCTGGATCTTCTGGGTCGAGGATATGGAGAAGAAGATGGATTGATGCGCAGCTACCAGGCCAACACTCCGGTACTGGGCATGGTGCTGCCCTCCAATTCCCCCGGTGTCCACAGCCTTTGGCTCCCGGTCATCCCGCTTCAGATCGGTCTGGTTCTGAAGCCCGGTCCCCAGGAGCCCTGGACGCCCTGGCGCATGGCCCAGGCCTTCTTTCAGGCGGGGATCCCCAAACAGGCCATCGCGCTCTATCCCGGTGGCGGGGAGGTGGGAGCCGCCGTGGTCGGCCACTGTCCCAGAAGTCTGATTTTCGGCGGGACACCCACGGTGGAGCGGTACAAGGCCAATCCGGCGGTACAAGTCCACGGTCCCGGATTCAGCAAGATCCTGATCGGCGACGACCAGGTCGACGACTGGGAAGAGGTCCTGGACCTGTTGGTGGACAGCGTTCTGATCAACAGCGGCCGGAGCTGCATCAATTGCTCGGGCATCTGGGCCTCCCGCCACACGGAGGAAATCGCGGAAGCCCTGGCTCGCCGGCTGGGGCCGATCGAACCGCTGCCGCCCCAGGATGACAGGGCCGCGCTGGCCGCCTTCACGGTACCCGGGCAGGCGGAAGCCATCTCAAACGACATCGATGCCGGGCTGCAGCAGGAGGGGGTCGAGGAAGTGACCCGCAGGTTCAGGGAGGGGGACCGCCTGGTCCGCCGGCAGCGGTGCGACTACCTTCGGCCCACGGTGGTGCACTGCCAGTCGCCCGAAGCCGGCTTGGCCGGCAAGGAGTACATGTACCCCTTCGTCTCGGTGGTGCGCTGTCCACAGGCCAAGATGATCGACTCCATCGGTCCCACCCTGGTGGCCAGCGGGATCACCCGAGACGAGTCCTTTCGGCGGGCTCTGGTGGATGCCCGCAACATCGACCGTCTCAATCTGGGCCCGGTTCCCACCATTCGCCTCAACTGGCATCAACCCCATGAAGGCAACATCGTCGATTTCCTGTTTCGGGCCCGCGCCTTCCAGATGGGTTAGGGAAAGTCCGAACCGGCAAGACTGGTCGTAGCCCTCCTCCGGTTTCCCGCCTGCGCCGCCCCCTTCAAACTTCCCCCTTCAAACTTCCTCCTTCAAACTTCCCCTTTCAAGCCGGTTTCCCGCCTGCCTTAGGGGCTTCCGGTTGAAATCAGGTCCCCAATGAGGTAGCCCAACCGCAGAATCGGGTAGAGAAGGGTTTGCCCCGCCAAATCCGGGTTTTTGGCCAACAATTCGTTTGAAGCAGGAGCGTTTCTGTAGTATACAAACGCTGGCCACTCGCAAGAACTCACCGCCTCACAGCGGCCTCCCCATCCATCCCTTTAGTTTTCGAATTCGAAGCCCCATGGGCCGAGAATTTGGTTTCAAACTAATCCACTGAGGAGTTAGACCTACCATGCTACCTATTCAAAGATCATCGGTTGGCTGCAGGCCAGGCCTGCGGCGGCTTCGGTTTACGTTGGCGTCGGTGCTGGCGCTGGTTTTCGGAATGCCTTCCTTGGCGCTTGCCGACGCCCACCCGCAACTCGACTCCGGAGACACCGCCTGGCTGCTGACCGCGACGGCTTTGGTGCTTTTCATGAATATTCCCGGACTTGCCTTGTTCTACGGCGGCCTGGTCCGGGCCAAGAACGTCCTCTCCGTGCTGATGCAGTGCTTTGCGCTTACAGCCCTGATCACCATACTCTGGGTCTTGTTCGGCTACAGCCTGGCTTTCGACACCACCGGCATGCAGGCGGGAGTGACCAACATCCATTCCTTCGTTGGAGGTTTTTCCAAGGCCTTTGCCAGTGGCATTACCGCCGACAGCCTGAGCGGCACCATTCCGGAAACGGTGTTTCTCACCTTTCAGATGACTTTTGCCATCATCACGCCTGCCCTGATGGTGGGGGCATTTGCCGAACGCATGAAGTTTTCGGCCATGGTGGTCTTCATGGCGGCCTGGTCCCTGCTGGTCTATGCCCCTATCTGCCACATGACCTGGGCCGGTGACGGTTCCTTCTTCGGCGAGCTGGGCATTCTCGATTTCGCCGGGGGCACCGTGGTCCATATCAATGCCGGCATCGCGGCACTGGTTGCAGCCATCCTGATCGGCAAGAGGCGCGGTTATCCCACGGCTCCCATGCCGCCGCACAGCATGACCCTGACGGTGGTGGGGGCCTCCATGCTGTGGGTGGGCTGGTTCGGCTTCAATGCCGGCAGCGCATTGGCCGCCGACGGCGCCGCCGGCATGGCCATGCTGGTCACCCAGGTGTGCACCGGAGCCGCTGCCCTCACCTGGATGTTGATCGAGTGGGTCAGGAACGGCAAACCCAGCGTGCTGGGAATCGTCACCGCCGCCGTGGCCGGCCTGGTGGCGATCACGCCCGCCTCCGGCAGCGTGGGGCCTCTCGGAGCCATCGTCATCGGGATCGCGGCCGGGGCCTGCTGTTTCTGGGCCTCCACCATCCTCAAGTACAAGCTGGGATACGATGATTCCCTGGACGTCTTTGGTGTCCACGGCGTCGGCGGAATCGTGGGAGCCCTCTTGACCGGAGTCTTTGTCGCCGAAAGTCTGGGCGGGCAGGGTCTCGCCGAAGGCATGACCATCGGTTCCCAGTTCGGAGTCCAGGTCATCGGCGTGGTGGTTACCCTGGTCTACAGCGGCGTGATCTCCTTCATCCTCCTGAAGGTGGTGGATGGGATCATCGGCCTGCGAGCCTCCGAAGAGGTGGAGACCGAGGGATTGGATATCTCTCTCCACGAGGAGCAGGGGTACAACCTGGAGGTCTGATGGCTCCGGGCTCCGGCCGGCTAAGGAGTGGAGCTGCAGTGACCTGAAAGGGCGGCATCGGCTGCGGTCGCCGGCGGAGTGGGGCTCCGCCGGCGACCCGGCCGGTTCCCGGATGGAGTGCCGCCGAATCAAAAAATGCCAGCCGACCGCCAGCATATCTTTATTCCCTGGACAGTCCAGGAGTGCGAGGATCCGGTGCTGGAGTTTGCCGGGGCCGAAGGAGTCTACTTCCGGGACCGGCAGGGCCGGCGCTACCTCGACTTCCTCTCCCAGTTGTTCAACTGCAACCTGGGCCACGGTAACCGCCGGGTCACCGAGGCCATCAAGAGGCAGGCCGAACAGGCCTGCTGCATCTCCCCCCAGCTCCTGACCGCCGAAAGGTCGCTGCTGTCGGACGAACTGACCGCTCTGGTTCCGGGCGACCTCGACAAGTGCATGTTCGTCAATAGCGGCAGCGAGGCCAACGAACTGGCCTTCATCATGGCCCGCATGGTGACCGGCCGGCCCAAGATCTTTGCCAAGTACCGCAGCTACCACGGGACGACCTTCGCGACCCTGGGCACGGCCGGGGATCCCCGGCGCATGGCGGTGGAGCCCGGGCCGCCAGGGTCCGTACGCTTTTTCGACCCCTACTGCTACCGCTGTGATTTCGGGCTCAGCAACCCCGACTGCGGCATTCACTGTCTCAAGGCCCTGGAGAGCCAGATCGAGCTGGAAAACCCCGCTACCGTGGCCGCGGTGATCGTGGAGCCGTTCACCGGGGCCGCCGGCGGATTTCCCCTTCCGGAGGGCTACCTGGCCGGTCTGCGGGATCTCTGCGACCGCCACGGGATCCTGCTGATCGCCGACGAGGTCATCACCGGCTTCGGACGCACCGGTGCCTGGTTCGGCGTCAACCACGACTCGGTGGTTCCCGACATCATGGTCATGGCCAAGGGGATCACCTCCGGCTATGTCCCCATGGGGGCGGTGGTGGTTCGTCCCCACATCAGCCGCCATTTCGAGAGTCGGATGCTTCCCATCGGCAGCACCTATGCGGGCAGCCCGCTGGCCACCGCTGCCGCCCGAGCCTGTCTGGTAGCCTATCGAGAGGAAGGCTGCGTGGACAATGCCCAAGGGATGGGTCGAGTGCTGATGGAGGGATTGCAGGCCCTCAAGCGAAAGCACTCCATTATCGGCGACGTCCGGGGCAAGGGGCTGCTGGCCTGCCTCGAGCTGGTGACCGACCGGGCTACGAAGCAGCCGCTGGCTCCGCCGGTTGTGGATGCCCAGCTGCCCATCCGCATTCGCCGTCGTGCCTGGGCGGAGGGGTTGCACCTGCTGGCTCGGGCCAATCTGCTGATGATCGCCCCGCCTCTGATTGTCACCGCCGGCCAGATTCGGGAGGGCATGGAGAAGTTGAGTCGCGTCCTTTCCTGGCTGGAGGCCGAGGTCAGGCAGGAACGGGAACAACAGACGGTCCCCGTGAGCCCGGCCCCCCTGCCTGCGTCTTGAAAGCTCCGGCCCGACCGGCCCTCGGATTGGGCTCCCTCCCTTGCTGGTATAATTTCCTGTTAAATTCTGGTGCCCTTGCGACGCCCAGCCTCCGGTCATGGCGCCAAGGCCATGTCGTTGCGCGTCCTTCCTGCCAAACGCTTCTTGCGTGAAGCGATTGAAGAGCTATCCACGACGGACAAAAAGAGCAATCCACGAAGGGGAACGACGAACCACGAATGGACACGAATGAGCACCAATAGACTGATTGATGAGTTGAGCCATTTGCAAAACCCGGCAGCGGGACGTTTATCGGGAATGGCCACAAAAGGCACAAAACACAAATTGTGACGTTTGTGCTCAAGGGATACCAAAGTAACAAAATTGGAGAAGCATTTTAGTATCGCTTGTCGTTGAAGGCAGTCCATCTGTATTCGTGATTATTCGTGTTCATTCGTGGTTCGTCTTAATTGGCGGTTGGCTGTTTTTCTTCTGAATAAACCGTCTGCCAGAGCGGGGGCCCGGCCTATGTGAAAGCGTGCCCTCCGGCTTTGCTACATGGGACCCACCTGGGGGCAAACTCCCTTGACCCTGTCTTGCCATAGTCGCATCGTTACCCGGTCCCGTCTGCCCTGGATGGGGCTGCTGCTTGGGATCCTGGGAGCCCTTTCCCTGATTCCGCCGGGCCGGGCCGGGCCGGGCGGTGTACCAGCCGAGACCCCCGTCTTCACCGATGTGACCGGTTTTGCCGGCATTGCCTGGAAGCACTTCAACGGCGAATCCCCGGACCGCTTCCTGATTGAAACCTCCTGCGGAGGAGCGGCCTTCCTGGATTTCGACGGCGACGGACTGCTGGACATCTACCTGGTCAACGGAGGCGAGACGCCGAGGGGCAAGAGCCCGGCCCCGGTGCGCAATGCGCTCTATCGCAATCTGGGAGAGGGCAGGTTCGAGGAGGTGGCGGAAGGCGCGGGGGTGGGACAGGTCGGCTTCTACGGCATGGGCGCGGCGGCCGCCGACTACGACAATGACGGCGATCAGGATCTCTACGTCACCGGGTTTCCATCCTCGACGCTGTTTCGCAACAACGGCGACGGCACCTTCGAGAATGCAACGGAAAGTGCGGGTGTCGGAAATCCGGAACGCTGGGGAGCCAGTGCGGCCTGGATCGACTATGACCGTGACGGCCTGCTGGACCTGTTCGTGTGCAACTACGCCGAGCTGTCGTTCGCCAATCCCATCACCTGTGATCACAAGGGAATCCCCGCCTATTGCGATCAGAAGTCCTACACTCCCAGCCGGTCCAGGCTGTTCCGCAACCGGGGCGACGGCGCCTTTGACGACGTCAGCGAGGCCTCGGGGATTGACCGGCACAAGAGCCGGGCCTTCGGAGTGGTGAGCATCGATGCCGACGGCGACGGGTGGCAGGACCTGTTGGTCGCGGGAGACGCCACCCCCAACCTGCTGCTGCTCAACAAGCAGAACGGAACTTTCCGGGAAGTGGGATTCGAGGCCGACATGGCCTTCAACTCAGAAGGGGTGGCCCGGTCGGGCATGGGCATCGACGCCGGAGACTTCGACGGGGACGGGAACCCCGATTTCGTGGTCACCAATTTTCACGACGAGTTTCACGCCCTCTATCGCAACGGCGGAAGATTTCCCTACCGCGAGCTCTCACGGAGTTCGGGGCTCACCCGGTTCACCGTGCCCTACGTGGGATGGGGGGTTCGCTTCATCGACTACGACAACGACAGTCACCAGGACCTGTTCATCGTCAACGGTCATGTCACCCGGACGATCGAGCTGGCCCGCAGGGACATCACCTACCTGCAGCTTCCCCTGCTGCTGGGCAATGACGGCCGGGGGAAGCTCCAGGATCTGGCGGAGCGGGCGGGTCCGGTCTTCAGGACCGGGCATGCGGCTCGCGGCCTGGCCACCGGGGACTTCGACGACGACGGCGATTCCGACGCGCTGCTGGTCCGGCTCAACCGGCGCCCGCTGCTGCTACGCAACAACCGGGGCCAGGACTCGACCTGGATCGGTTTCCGGCTGGAGGGAACCCGAAGCAACCGGGACGCCATCGGCGCCCGGGTGGAGATCGACTGGGGGGAACGCAAGAGCGTCCGATGGCTGACCGGAGGGGGGAGCTTCCTGGCCTCCCATGACAAGCGCCTGATCTTCGGGTTGGGGGAAGCCGGCCCCGATCGAGTGGAAGCCACCATCCAATGGCCCAGCGGCCGGCGGCAGCACCTGGCTGGCCTGAGAACCAATCGCTACCACGCTGTCGTGGAGGAGATGGACTCTACCGGACGGTAGCTCGGGGCCGCAGCCAGGTGGCGCGGCGCCGCCCCCCACCGCATCAGCCTTCGCCTGCGGCTCGGCTTCTGCGACTCCCCTTCCAGGGGGGAGTGATAGAGATCTACTGGAAGCCTTGTGCTGGCCTTGTGCAATCCATTCATGGTTTACACAATAAACCGCATACATGGTTTACACGGCCAGTCTTCTTTATGTAGGGCTAAGCATATCTCCAAGGGGGTCGATGGGCAACGAGCGGGCGTGCTCCGCAGGGAGGGCGGAGCCCGACCGAAGGAGCACTCCCGGCTTCACTCCC